>NZ_JBXASM010000007.1:0-191343 GCF_058809295.1 Schumannella sp. GW821-FHT10F01 | reverse complement strand
CCGCGGCACCGTCCGCGTCCGCCGACACGAGCCCGGCGGCCCGCGTCCGCTGGGTGCCGCTGCCCGCGCTGGCCGGAGCCGGGCTGGCCGAGGCGACCTCGCGGCTCGCCGCCCTCGGCATCCGGGTCGGGCTCGTCACCGAACGCGACGGCGCGGCGGCGGCGGGCACGGTCGTGGCCTCGCCGGAGCGCGTCGCGGAGGGCGGCGCGGCCGACCTCGTCATCGCCTCGGGCCGGAACGCCGTGCCGGAGACCGCCGGGCAGGACCCGGCCTCCGCCGTCGCGACCCTCCGCGCGGCGGGCTTCGGCGCCGGCGTCGAGCCCGCCGACCTCGCCTCGGGCGCCGCATCCCGGACGGTGACCGGCACGAGCCCGATCGCCGGCACATCGCTCCCGCTCGGCAGCGTGGTCGACGTGCGCACCGCGCCGACCGTCCCGGTCGCGGATCCCGACCACCCGGCGCCGACCGGCGCCCCCACCGCCGCGCCGACGCCCACGCCGACGCCGTCAGCGTCCAGGTCGCCTTAACCCGGCGACCCCCGGCCATTCACCTCCCGCGGTTCGAATAGCCCGTCCGCCTCCGGCAGACCAGCCCCCGCACGCCCCGCACCACCCGTTCCGCCCGCAGCGCCCCGCCCCGAGGAGACCCCCGTGACCGCCGCCGACATCACCCCGCGCTCGCTGCGGGCTCGGCCGTCGTTCGCCGACGCCGCGTTCCGGCGCACCGCGTTCTCCGCCGGCATCCTCACGGTCGCGATCATGCTCGCGGTCGGCGTGTTCCTCTCGCTGCGCGGCGGCGAGGCGCTCTCCGTCGCCGGCCCGTCGTTCTTCTGGACGCAGGAGTGGTCGCCCGAGACCGGTCACTTCGGCATCGGCGCCGTGCTCTTCGGCACGGTCACGATCGCCCTGGTCGCGATGACGGTGAGCTTCCCGCTCGCGATCGGCACGGCGCTGCTCATCTCGGAGCTGGCGTCCGGCGCGATCCGCTCGCTGCTGGTCGTGCTCGTCGACCTCATGGCCGCCGTGCCGAGCGTGGTCTTCGGGCTCTGGGGCCTGTTCTTCCTGCAGGAGAACATCATCCCGGTGTCGCGCTGGATGGCGACCTACTTCGGCTGGATCCCGATCTTCCGCGTCTCGACCGAGGACGGCGCGCCGCTGACCGACGGCACGTTCGCGTCGTCGGCGCTCATCGCCGGCGTGATCGTCGGGCTCATGGTCGTGCCGACGCAGACCTCGGTGATGCGGGAGGCGTTCTCGCAGGCGCCGGTGGGGGAGCGGGAGGGCGCGCTGGCGCTCGGCGCGACCCGCTGGGGCATGATCCGCACGGTCGTGCTGCCGTTCGGCCGCGGCGGCATCATCGGCGCGACGATGCTCGGGCTCGGCCGGGCGCTCGGCGAGACGATCACGGTCGCGATGATCATCTCGCCGCTCTTCACCATCAACTGGCAGGTGCTGAAGTCGGGCACCAACTCGGTCTCCGCGCTCATCGCGCTGCGCTACGGCGAGTCGAGCCAGTTCGGCCTCTCGGCCCTCATGGCCGCGGGACTCGCGCTGTTCCTCATCACCCTCGTGATCAACTTCGCCGCGTCGACCATCGTCGCCCGTTCGCGCTCCGGCGCCCAGACGAGCTGAGCACGCCATGAGCCTGCCTGCCGAGCGCGTCAGCACGCGCACCCGCACCACGGTCGTCGACGTCGCGGGCGTCGAGGTGCCCGAGCGCCGCAGCATCCGCAGCTCGACCGTCGCGGCGAAGTTCGACGCGATCGGCGCGGCCGTCGCCGCCATCGCCTTCACCGCCCTGCTCTACGGCTGGTTCAGCCCGCTCACCGGCGCGATCGGCGCGGTCGTGGTCGCGTTCCTGCTGTTCCTCGGGTTCTACGCGCTGCTGCTCTCGCTCGCCAACGACCGCCGCGCGGTCGCCGACCGCCTCATGAGCGTGCTCATGATCTCGGCCGGCGTCGTGCTGTTCGGCGCGCTCGTGTTCGTGGTCGCCTTCACCCTGGTGCGCGGCACCGACGCGTTCTGGCACGTCAACTTCTTCACGCAGGACATGGAGAAGGCCGGCCCGCTCGATCCGCTCAGCGTCGGCGGCATCACCCACGCGATCATCGGCACGCTGATCCAGATCTCGATCGCCCTCGCGGTCACCGTGCCGCTCGGCATCACGACGGCCGTGTTCCTCAACGAGGTCGGCGGCCGCTTCGCCCGCTTCGTGCGCACGATCTCGGATGCGATGACCGCGCTGCCCTCGATCGTCGCCGGCCTGTTCGTCTACTCCGCGGTCGTGCAGTTCATCACCCACCAGCGCTCCGGCATCGCCGCCTCGATGGCGATCACGGTGATGATGCTGCCGATCGTCATCCGCGCCTCCGACGTGGTGCTCCGCCTCGTCGCGGGCAGCCTGCGCGAGGCGTCGTACGCGCTCGGCTCGAACCGCTGGCGCACCGTGTGGCACGTGGTGCTGCCGACCGCGCGCTCGGGCCTGGTCACCGCCGTCATCCTCGGCACCGCGCGCGGCGTCGGCGAGACCTCGCCGGTGCTGCTGACCTCAGGCGTGACGGCCGTGATGAACCTCAACCCGTTCTCGGGCCCGATGATCTCGCTTCCGCTGCAGGTCTACGACTTCGTCAAGTCGCCGGAGCCGAACATGATCGCGCGCGGCTTCGGCACCGCGGCGACGCTCATCACGCTCGTGCTCATCCTCTTCATGATCGCCCGCATCATCGGCGGCCGGCCGCCGGGTGTGCTCTCGGCGGGGGAGCGCCGCCGCGCGGCCGCCCGCTCGGCCGCGGACCTCGACCGCATCACGCTCGCGACCGTCACACCGGTCGCCGCCATCCCCGCCGTGCCCCCGCCGCCGCCGGTCGCGCACGATCCGTCCCCCGCACCCGCAGCACCCGACACCACGACCCAGGAGCCCCCGCGATGATCCGCACCCGTTTCCGCCGTGCGGCCGCCGCCCTCTCGGGCGTCGCGGCGCTCGGGCTCGCGCTGATGCTCGTCTCGTCGGCCGCGCCGGCGCAGGCCGCCAGCTACGTCGCCATCTCGGGCAGCGGATCGACCTGGTCGCAAAACGCCCTCGACCAGTGGCGTCGCAACGTGGCCACCAACTACGGCATGCAGGTCAACTACTCGGGCACCGGCTCGTCCGCGGGCCGCACCGACTTCATCAACGGCACGGTCGACTTCGCGGTGAGCGAGATCCCGTTCCAGTCGAAGCCGGACGTCCCCGGCGCGCAGCCGGAGAACCCGGATGCCGACAGCTTCGCCTACATGCCGATCGTCGCGGGCGGCACGGCCTTCATGTACAACCTCAAGATCGGCGGCAAGCGGGTCACGAACCTCCGCCTCTCCGGCGACACCATCACGAAGATCTTCACGAACCAGATCTCGAACTGGTCCGACCCGGCGATCAAGGCCGACAACCCGGGTCTCGCGATGCCGAACAAGGCGATCACGCCGGTCGTCCGCTCCGACGGCTCCGGTTCGACCGCGCAGTTCACGCTGTGGATGTCGAAGCAGTACGCCTCGCAGTGGTCCGCCTACTCGGGGCAGTCGGGCCTCACCTCCCAGTACCCGGTGAAGGGCGCGATCAAGGCGCAGAACGGCTCGCTCGGCGTGGCCGGCTACGTGAGCCAGAGCTACGGCGAGGGTGCGATCACCTACGTCGAGTACAGCTACGCGCTGAAGTCGGGCTTCCCGGTCGCGAAGGTGCTCAACGCGTCCGGCTACTACGTCGAGCCGACCGCGTCGTCGGTGGCCGTCGCCCTGCTCCAGGCGCGCATCAACGGGGATCTCACGCAGAACCTCGACGGCGTGTACAACAACGGCGACAAGCGCAACTACCCGCTCTCGAGCTACTCGTACATGATCGTGCCGACCAAGGTGCGCGGCATCTTCACCGAGGCGAAGGGCGCCACCCTCGGCACGTTCGCGAGCTACATGCTCTGCGAGGGCCAGCAGCAGGCGCCGGCGCTCGGCTACTCGCCGCTGCCGATGAACCTGGTCAAGGCCGGGTTCACCCAGATCTCCCGCATCCCGGGCGCCGCGAGCGCAAACGTCGACATCAACAAGTGCAACAACCCGACGTTCAAGGCGGGCCAGAGCGAGTCGGACAACCTGCTCGCGCAGACCGCGCCGCAGCCCGCCGCGTGCGACGCGAAGGGCCCGAACCAGTGCACGACTGGCACGGCCGGCGCCAAGACGGAGACGCCGGTCAGCGGCACCGGATCCGGCGGATCCGCTGCCGGCTCCGGCTCGGGATCCGGCGGCGGCACGGGCGGCACGGGCGACGGTGCGACCTCCGGCGACGGCACCGGCACGGGCGACGGCGCGACCCAGTACGACGAGAACGGCAACCCGATCAACGCGAACAACGCCTCGTCGAACAGCGCCGTCTCGAAGCAGTACAAGCTGCCGGACGATCCCTTCGGCCCCGGCCAGGTGGCGATGATCATCGCCGGCGTGCTGCTCGCCGCGGCCGTCGTGCTGCCGCCGCTGCTCTCCCGCCGGATGCGCTCCGGCGACCGCTCCGGCGGCTGACGCACCGGCGCGGCGGCCCGTCCGGCCGCCGCGCCGGAGCACCTCCGGGATGCGCCCCGGCGTGTGCTCCTTCCCGATCCGTTCACCGTCCCGATACCGCCCGCCAACAGCCTGTTCGCGGGCCCCCCGAGCCCGCTTCTCCCCTTCCTGGAGCCATCTGTGACCACCCCTGCCCGTCGCCGCTCGCGCCTGCGCGCCGCCGTCATGCCGCTGCTCGCCGGCGCGCTCGCCGCCGGCCTCACGCTCGTGACCGGTCTCGCCATCACGGCTCCCGCGCACGCGGCGGACGACGCCGGATCCGCGGTCACGGTGACGGCGGCGGAGCAGGACGCGGACGTCGCGAACGCTCCGTTCCCCGGGCTGAAGCTCACGGTGTCGCAGACCGAGGGCCTCGTGTCGCAGGCGATCACGCTCAGCTGGACGGGCGGCAAGGCCTCGACCCAGCCGAGCCAGCAGAACGGCGGCACGAACTTCCTGCAGTTCGCCCAGTGCTGGGGCGGTGCCGACACCACGACGGGCCCCGACCGCACGACCTGCCAGTACGGCGGCTTCAACCAGGCCGGCACGACCCGCGACCGCTACCACGCGCAGGGCACCGCCGACGAGGCGGACGCGGCGTACACGGTCTCGGAGGCACCGCTCGGCGACTACACGTCGGTGCCGTTCACGGCGGTCGACGGCACCGTCTCCACGAACATCGACGCCGTCGCGAAGACGCGCATCCGCGGTGTCGACCCGAACACCAACCAGTTCTTCACCAAGTACACGACCAACGAGGTGCCGTGGGCCGGCTCCGGCTCGGACGGCACCGGCGCGGTGAAGTTCGAGGTGCAGACGAAGGTGC
Organism: Schumannella sp. GW821-FHT10F01; assembly: GCF_058809295.1. Taxonomy (NCBI): domain Bacteria; kingdom Bacillati; phylum Actinomycetota; class Actinomycetes; order Micrococcales; family Microbacteriaceae; genus Schumannella; species Schumannella sp. GW821-FHT10F01. Next base: position 185,958 of record NZ_JBXASM010000007.1, on the reverse strand, counting down.
AGGCGCCCGGCCTCGGCTGCGGCGATCTCGTCACCGCGTCGGACGGCTCGAAGACCGGCCGCTCCTGCTGGCTCGTCGCGATCCCGCGGGGCACGGCCGACGCGGGCAGCACGCAGACCGACCAGTCGGGCCTGTTCGCCGCCCAGTGGAAGCACCGGATCGCCGTGAAGCTCGGCTTCCGCCCCATCGGCGACGTCTGCGCGATCGGCGCACAGGAGCGCCAGCTGCAGGGCAGCGAGCTCATCACCGGCGCGGTCGCCTCGTGGCAGCCGGAGCTCTGCGGCGCGGCCGTCGGCGACGCCTACTCGGTGCTGACCGGCACGGAGTCGGATGCGGTCGGCGCGGCGAACAGCGCGGTTCCCGGCCCGATGGCGCTCACCACGCGGTCGCTGCAGGGCGACGTCGAAGACGACCTGCAGTACGCCCCGATCGGCCTGACCGGACTCGCGATCTCGTTCGCCATCGACCGGCAGCCCGCGCTCGACGGCTCGGCCTCGCCCGCCGAGCAGGCTCGCGCGAAGCTGCCGTTCAGCGCGATGAACCTGACGCCGCGTCTCGTCGCGAAGCTCCTCACCGGCTCCTACCTCGACGCGCTGCCCTACGACGCCGACCGGTCGCATCTGGCCGGCAACCCGCGCAACCTGCTCTTCGACCCCGACTTCCGGGCGGTCAACGACCCGGAGTGGTCGCACCAGGCCATCGCGAGCCCCGCCGTCGCCGACGCGCTGGTGCCGCAGGGCCGCTCGGACGCCGCGTTCGCGCTCTGGTCGTACGTCATGGCGGACGCCGACGCCCGTGCGTTCCTGGCCGGCACGGCGGACCAGTGGGGCATGAAGGTCAACAAGTGGGCGTCCGACTCCGCGACGGTCGCACCGAAGGACGCCTCCGGCGCCTCGTTCGCGCAGACCTACCCGGCCGACAGCTTCCCGAAGGCGGACCCCGCCGAGGTGGCCGCACAGGACGGCAAGGCCGCGGTGAACGTCGTCACCTGGCGTCCGTTCACGAGCGACCTCGACACCTCCGCGTACAAGACGCTGCGCGGCGACGGGCAGGTGCTCGGCGCCTGGAACCCGGTCTCGAGCCCGCCCGCCTACGACAAGAGCGTGCGCGACCTGCCCGGCAACCAGGCGGTCGTCGGCGTGACGGACGCGGCCTCCGCGGAGAAGTACCTCACCGTCACCGCGGCGCTGCGCAACCCGGCCGGCCAGTTCGTCGCGCCGAGCGTGGCCGGGTTCACCGCGGCCGCGGCCGCCATGTCGCGGTCGACGACGCAGCCCCAGGTCGTCTCGTTCGACAACGGCTCGGATGCCGCGAAGGCGGCGCCGACCGCCTACCCCCTGACGATGCCGGTCTACGCGGCGGCGAACCCCGCCATGACCGACACCGCGCTGCGCACCAGCTATGCGGCCTTCATCCGCTACGCCGTCTCGGCCGGCGCGCAGACGCCCGGCGTCGAGGTCGGCTCGCTGCCCGCCGGGTATGCACCGCTGCCCGCGGCCTGGCGCACGCAGGCGCTCACCGCGGCGGCCGCGATCGAGTCGGGCGCCGTCGCAGAGACCGGCGGCGAGATCCTCGATCCGGGCGCCGGCGGGTCGGGCGGGTTCGACCTGCCGCTCGTGAACCTGCCCGGCAACGAGTCGGCCGCGGGCAGCGCTGCCGCCGGGAACCCGACCGCCTCCGGCTCCGCCGTCACGCTCTCCTCCGCGAAGACCCCCGGCGACGGCGACCGCGACGGGCTCGACACGGTCGTGCCGCTGAGCCTGCTCGCCGGCGTGCTTGGCGTCGTCGCCATCCAGGTGCTCCGGATCCGGAGGCGCATCTGACGCACCCATGAACTTGGCGGAGCGCTCGACCGGGCTGGGACCCGGAGCTCCGCTCCAAGCCGCGAGCGCACCGCCCTGGGACGAGCGCGGAACCACCCCTCGAAAGGACAGCACTCCCTTGAAGATCAAGAAGGTCGCGGCGTTCGCCGCGGCTGCCGCGGTCGCCGTCACCGGTGCCGCGCTCGCCGCCCCCGCCTTCGCAGAGCCGGTCTCGAACAGCTACGTGCTGGTCGGTTCCGACACGCTGCAGGACTCCACCAACGCGCTCATCAACGGCACCGACGCCTCGGGCACCCGCGTGCGCATCCTCGCCAACAACAGCACGCTCGGCTCGTTCGACGCGTTCGGCTCGGCCGCCATCCAGACCAAGCCGGGCGGCGCGTACTTCGGCCGCCCCGCCGGATCCGGCGCCGGCGTCACCGCGCTCCGCGCCTCCATCACCGGCGTCGCCTACTCCGCGGGCGGCACCAACACGACCCCGGCCAAGGTCATCACCGGCCAGGTCGACATCGCCCGCTCGTCGTCCGGCCCGGGCACCAACGGCAACGCCGACGGCAAGCTGCTCTACTACCCCTACGCGCGCGACGCCGTCGGCTACGCGTACAAGGGCGGCACGGCGGCCTGGGCGAACCTCACCCCGGCGCAGCTCAAGCAGATCTTCGACGGCACGCTGACCACCGTCGACGGCGCCGCGATCAAGCCCCGCCTGCCCCAGACCGGCTCCGGTACCCGCAACTTCTTCCTCGCGGCGCTCGGCTACACCGGCACTACCGCTCCGGGTGTGAGCGACACCGGCAACGCCACGGCGGAGAACGACGCGTCGGTGCTCGGCGCCGGCGAGATCATCCCCTTCTCGGTCGCGAGCTGGGTCGCCCAGTCGAACGGCGTGACCGGCGTCAGCACGATCGGCACCACCGGCGTGCTGCTCGGCAGCCCGATCTCCGGCGTCGCGCCCTACACCGGCACCGGCAGCAGCCTCGTGCCGAACCAGGCGTTCTACAGCGACACCACGTTCGGCCGCGACACCTACCTCGTCGTCGAGCGCGCCCGCGTCACCCCCGGTGACGCCAAGTACGACGCGGCCCTCGCCGGCCTCGTCGACTCCACCAAGGCCGGCAGCCTCACGAACTTCGGCTCGCTGAACTCCACCCCCGGCGCCGTCAAGAAGAAGTTCGGCTTCCTCGCCCCCTCCACCACCACCCCGCTCCCCGCGTACGTCACGCTCTGACCCCGATAGGAATCTGATCATCATGTTCAAGTCCGTCGCCTCGAAGGCCGCCGCGGTCACCGCTGCCGGCTTCGTGGTCCTCGCCTCGTCCGTGGCCGCTCCGGCGTTCGCGGCCACCCCGGCCGACTCGGCCGGCCCCTGGTACATCGCCGACGGCGGCACGGGTGCACCCGTCGCCGCCGGCACCACGCTGACCTGGAACTCCGAGGTCATCGGCATCCCGGTCAAGGACAACTACGACGCCCTCTTCACCGGCTCGGCCGACGCCGAGTCCGTCGCGGTGTTCCTCGCCCCCGTCGGCTCGGAGAAGACCCCGAGCGCCTGGGCGGCGTACTCGCCGGCCGGCTTCAACAACGGGTCGAAGAACGTCACCCAGCCGCAGGCCACCCTCTCGCAGCTCAGCAACGGCAACCCGCTCGCGGTCAAGGCCGCCGGCGGCGAGTACAGCTACGGCCTCGCGTTCCTCAAGAACAACGGCCTCACGATGGCCTCGGCCGGCGTGTACTACACCAAGCTGCACATCAAGGCCGGTGGCGACTACACGTTCGACTCGCCGACCGAGACGACCACCCCGCCGGTGGACCCGCCGGTGAACCCGGGCGCGAAGACCGGCTCGATCGACCTGTCCGCGAACGCCATCGCGGGCCAGGACGGCGTGCTCGAGCTGTCGATCCCGACCGGCGCCAAGGCGACCCTCGGCACCCCGGCGCTCGTGAACGGCGTCTCGACCGCGACCGGCAAGCTCGGTCAGTTCTCGGTCAAGGACGGCCGCCAGGAGTCCACGCCCGGCTGGGACCTCACCAGCTCGGTCGCGGTCTTCACCAACGGCACCGACACCATCGAGGCGAAGCAGCTCGGCGTGAAGCCGACCGTCGTCGGCACAGAGTCGGCTGCGGTCGCCGCCGCCGGCAACACGGCCGGCACCGCGTCGGACGGCAAGTTCGCGTCGTCGGCCGCCGGCAAGTCCGGTCTGACCAACCTCGACGCCGACCTGACCTTCGTCGCCCCCGCGAAGTCGAAGGCCGGCACCTACACCTCGAAGATGACGCTCACGCTCGTCTCGAAGTAGGCCCCACCGCCCCGGGCGGGCGCCGATCCGTCGGCCCCGCCCGGGGCATCCCCGTCTCCGCCGCCGCCGGCCGATCCCGGCGCGGTCCGGAGACACCCGGACACCCTCCCCGGCGGCGTGCTCGTTCAGTGCGCCTTCACCTTGCCGACCTCATCCGGCAACCGAGCTCAGGCTGGATACACTGTGCCCTCCACCCGGACCCCCGACGCGCCGCTCCGGCGCCTCGCCGCCGCCGCGATCGTCGCGGCGTCGGTGCTCGGCCTGCTGCTCGTCGCACCGGCCTCGAGCGCCTCGGCGGCGGACAGCATCGGCATCGCCGGCGCCCCCTCGAAGTCCGGCGTGATCGACGGCCGCACCCGCTTCAGCTACCAGGTCGCGCCGGGTCAGCACCTCGAGGACGAGTACACCGTCCGCAACACGGGCACCGAGCCGCAGACCATGACGGTCTTCGCCACCGACGCGTTCAACACCGATGCCGGCGACTGGGGGCTGCTCGACACCGACGCGACCCCGAAGGACTCCGGCGCCTGGGTCAGCTTCGCCGGCCAGCCGAAGCAGACCGTGACGCTCGCGCCGGGAGCCAGCCAGGCCGTGCCGTTCTCGGTCGACGTGCCGGCGGACGCGCAGCCTGGCGACCACGCGGGCGGCCTCGTCGTGTCGGCGGTCTCGCCGGACAGCCAGGTGCTCGTGGACCGCCGCGTCGCCACCCGCCTCTACGTCCGCGTGCCCGGCGACATCCGCGCCTCGCTCACGGTCAGCTCGATGGCGTCGCACTACGTCTCCTCGTGGAACCCCTTCGACGGCGAGGTCGTCGTCGACCTGACAGTCCGCAACACCGGCAACGTGGCGCTCGGCGGTCTCGCCGTCGTCGGCACGAAGACCTGGTTCGGCGTCGGCGTGGCCCGCACGGCCCGCCCCGAGTTCCCGGAGCTGCTGCCCGGCAACGTCCGGAAGATGTCGGTCACGCTGCACGGCATCCCGGCGCTCGGCTACCTCGAGCCGTACATCTCGCTCGCCCCGCAGATCTCGCCGGACGCGATCCAGCCCCCGGTGCTCGTCACGACCGAGCGCAGCGACTCCGCCGTCGCCATGCCGTGGCTGCTCATCGCCGTCCTGGTGATCGCCGGCGGCTGGTTCGGCGTCACGCGGATCATGCGCCGCCGCGACGCGAAGCGCGCCGAGGTCTGGATGGCGTACGTGCAGGACGAGGAGCGCCGTCGGGCGGCCGAGGAGCGCGTCGCCACCGCCGAGGAGAGCGGCACCGAGGGCATCGCTGCCGGGCAGAGCACCCTCGAGCGGGACCGGTCCGAGCGATGAGGCGCCTGCTCGCCGCGGCTGTGCCCGCCGCGCTCCTGCTCGCGCTCGCCGGCGCCGCAGCGCCCGCCGCCGCAGCGGAGGACGGCGGCACCGCCGACTACCCGATCAGCGTCGACGTGCTCGACGACGGCACCGGCGCTCCGGCCGGCTCGGGCTCGGGCTCGTCCGGGTCGGGCTCGTCCGGCTCCGGATCCGGCTCGTATGGTTCGGGCTCCTCCGGATCGGGATCCGGCTCGACGGGCGGCTCGACCGGTGGCGGCACCGGCGGCACGGGCGCCGGCACGGGCGCGAAGGGCGCGGCCGCGATCCGCACCTCGCTGTTCGGCATCGACGGCATCCGGCTCGGCTACGTGTTCTCGCTGCTGCCCGGCTCCGGCGCCGTCGACACGCACATCGTGCTCCATAACGGCGGCGCGAAGGAGATCGAGGTGACCGTGCGGGGCTGGCTCACCGGTCCGTTCGGCATCGAGCTCGGCCCGCGGCAGACGCAGCACGTCGTCGTGAAGCCGGGGGAGTCCGCCGAGGTCGGCCTCCGGCTCGGGGCCGTGGGCCAGTGGGGCTTCGTCACGTCGCACGTGCAGGCGATCCCGCCGTCGACCATCGACGGCGCGCCGATGAAGACCGTCAGCCGCGAGCAGTCGATGTTCGTCGTGCCGTGGCTGATCTGCGGCGCCCTCGTCATCGGCGGGGCCGTCGGCTACCCGCTGTACCGGATCGTCCGCTCCGCCTCGCGGATGCCGGTGGCGGTGCCGGCATGATCGTCGACGCGCCGCCGGCGCCGCCGCAGCACACGCCTCCGCCGCCGTCCTCCTGGACGCCGGCCGCGCCGCCGCCTCCGCCGCGCCGCATCCCGAAGCCCCCGGTGCGCTACGCCCCGATGACCCCGCTGCAGAGCATCGCCCGCAGCGCCCTCATCGTCGCGGTGCTGCTGCTCGGCGCCTTCCTCCTGCAGGTCGTCGTGCTCTCGCAGCTGCAGCACGTGACCGGGCAGCAGCGCCTGCGCGACAGCTTCCGGGAGTCGCTCGAGAACGGCGTCGCGCCGGTCAGCGAGGTCGCGCCCGTGGAGGTGCGCGACAACGAGTTCGAGGACCGGCTCATCCCGGACGGCACGCCCGTCGCGGCCATCGACATCCCGGCCATCGGCCTGCGCGAGGTGATCGCGGAGGGCACGGACGGCGACACCCTGAAGCTCGGGCCCGGCCACCGCCGCGACACCCCGCTGCCCGGCCAGCCCGGCGTCAGCACGATCCTCGGCCGCGCCGCGGCGTACGGCGGTCCGTTCTCGCGCATCCAGGAGCTCGCGCCGGGGGAGCGGTTCACGGTGCGCACCGGGCAGGGCCGCAGCACGTTCTCGGTGATCGGCGTGCGCTACGCCGGCGATCCGCTGCCGCCGTCGCTCGCGTCGGGCCAGAGCCGCATCGTGCTGGTGAGCGCGCGCGGCCCGGCGTTCATGCCGCAGGGCATCGTCTACGTCGACGCCGCACTCGTGAGCCCGGTGCAGGACAGCGGTCCCCGCCAGACCACGCCCACCAGCCTCCCGCCCGAGGACCGCGCCATGGCGACCGACACCCGCACGGCGTGGGCGCTCGTGTTCGCCATGCAGTTCCTGCTCGCCGCGCACCTCGCCGCCGTCTGGGCCCGCCGCAGGGTCGGCAGCCGCCGCACCTGGATCGTCGGCGTGCCCGTCATCGGGCTGGCCGTGCTGCTCTGCGTCGACCGGCTGCTGCCGCTGCTGCCCAATCTGCTCTGACCCCGCTCCGCCGCGAGCGGACCCCATCCCGAGGAGGACCATGACCGACGCGCATCGCGACCCGGTGACCGAGGTGCTGCCCGCGCCCGTCATCCCCGCCGCCGGCGCCGCGGCGGACCCCGCCGCGCCCCCGGCCCCGATCGTCGGCTACGCGCCCTACCTCGACGCGGGTGCGGCGTCCGCGCCGTCCGCCGCCCCGAGCGGCAACGTGCTGCCGTTCCGGCACACCGAGCTCGCGGCGCTCGAGGCCCGCTCGATCACCGCCTGGTTCGGCGACCACCAGGTGCTCGACCGGGTGTCGCTGATGATGCCGGCCGGCGAGATCACGTCGCTCATCGGCCCCTCCGGCTGCGGCAAGTCGACGTTCCTCCGCATCCTGAACCGGATGCACGAGCTCGTGCCCTCCGCCAGCCTGGCCGGGGAGGTGCTGCTCGACGACGTCGACATCTACGACCCGGAGCGGCGTCTCACCGACGCCCGCAAGGAGATCGGGATGGTGTTCCAGAAGCCGAACCCGTTCCCGGCGATGTCGATCTACGACAACGTCATCGCGGGCCTCAAGCTCACCGGCGTGCGCGCCGACCGCGACCGCAAGGACTTCCTCGTCGAGTCGTCGCTGCGGAAGGCGGGGCTCTGGACCGAGGTGAAGGACCGTCTCCGCGCGCCCGGCGGCGGCCTCTCCGGCGGCCAGCAGCAGCGGCTCTGCATCGCTCGCTCGCTCGCCGTGCAGCCGCGCGTGCTGCTCATGGACGAGCCGTGCTCGGCGCTCGACCCGACCTCGACCCGCGTGATCGAGGAGACGATGCTCGAGCTCGCGAGCGAGGTCACGATCGTGATCGTCACGCACAACATGCAGCAGGCCCAGCGGGTGTCGTCGCAGTGCGCCTTCTTCCTCGCCGGCGCCGGACGACCCGGCGGCATCGTCGAGCACGGCGGCACCGACGCGATGTTCGGCGACCCGCAGGACGAGCGCACCGCGGACTACGTCAACGGCCGCTTCGGATAAGACGCAGATCCGGATCCCCGAGCCGGTCGAAGGGGCTTCGACAGGCTCAGCCGTCCGAGGCGCGGGCGTGCTCGGTGACGAACGCGGCCACCTCGTCCGCCGCCGTCGCGAGGTGCTGGGCGTGCGTCAGGCCCGTCAGCTTCACGCGGGGGCGGAGCTCGTGCTCGCCGTCCTCGAGCCACACGATGCGGACCGCAGGGGAGAGCGCCGACGCGACCGGCTCGACCGCCACCTCCTCGCGCGTGCCGAAGGGGTCGCGCGTGCCCTGCACGATGAGCGCCGGGGTGCGGAGCGGCGTCAGGTGCGCGGTGCGCAGCGCGTCCGGCCGGCCGGGCGGATGGAACGGGTAGCCGAGGCAGACGAGCGCCGTGACGCGACCCGCGGCGTGCTCGGCGTCGGCGAGCATGCTCGCCACGCGGCCGCCCATCGACTTGCCGCCGACGGCGATCGGCCCGCCGGTCTCCTCGACCAGCTGCGCCACGAGCGCGGCGTACTCCGGTATGACCGTGTCGGCCCGCGGCACGGGCCGGCGGACGCCCTCGCGGCGCGCGGCCATGTAGCCGAACTCGAAGCGCGCCACGCGGATGCCGCGATCGCCGAGCAGGCCCGCGACCGTCGTCATCCACGCCGTCTCCATCCCCGCGCCGGCGCCGTGCGCGAGCGCGAGCACGGGCCCGTCGTCCGGACCGCTCCAGAGCACGGGGATCGTCATCCGGCCAGCCTAGATAGGCTCGGCGGGTGAAGATCGCGCGCTTCAGCTCCGGTGACCAGGGACCGCGCTACGGGATCGTCGATGACGAGGAGCTCGTGGTGCTGACGGGCGACCCGATGTTCTCGCCCACCGGCGGCTGGAACTTCGACACCACGGGCGAGCGGGTCGCGCTCGCCGACGCCCGCCTGCTGGCGCCGGTCATCCCGCGCTCGAAGGTCGTCGCGGTGGGGATGAACTACGCCGCCCACGCGAAGACCATGGACTACGACGGGCCGCCGACGCCGCTCATCTTCCTCAAGCCGAACACGTCGGTCGTCGGCCCCGGCGACCCCATCCGCATCCCGCCGGTCGAGGGGCGCATCACCCACGAGGGCGAGCTCGCGGTCGTGATCGGCCGCATCGGCAAGCAGGTCAAGGCCGCCGACTGGGAGTCGATCGTCTTCGGCTACACGATCGCCAACGACGTGTCGGCTCGCGACCAGATGTTCGCCGACGGCCAGTGGGCGCGCGCGAAGGGCTTCGACACCTTCTGCCCGCTCGGCCCGTGGATCGAGACGGAGCTCGACCCGACGGATCTCGAGATCCGCACCTACGTCTCCGGCGAGCCGCGGCGCGCGGGCAACACCTCCGACATGATCCACAAGCTGCCGGAGCTGATCGAGTACATCACCGACGTGTGGACGCTCCTGCCCGGCGACGTCATCATCACCGGCACCCCCGACGGCCTCGGCGGCTTCGTCGACGGCGACACCGTCGACATCGACATCGAGGGCATCGGCCGGCTCTCGAATCCCGCCCTGCTGCGCGACGCGCGGTGAGCGGAGGCCGCGCCGCCTGGCTCCCGGGCGTGCTCGTCGCGGCGCTCGGTGCGGCGCTCGGCTGGCTGGTGCACCTCGCGCTGCCCGCGGTGCCGTGGCTCACGGCCTCGCTCGTGCTCGGCGTGCTCGCCGGCTGCCTGCCGCCGCTGCGTCCGGTGCTCGACGGGCCGCTCCGGCCCGGCCTCGGCCTCGCCGCGCGGCGGCTGCTGCGGATCGGCATCGTCGTGCTCGGGCTGAAGCTCTCGCTGCAGGACATCGCCGCCCTCGGCTGGGTCGGCGTCCTCTCGATCGTCGCGCTCGTGGTGCTGAGCTTCGCCGCGACGTACGGGATCGGCCGGCTCCTGCGCCTGCCCGGCGACGAGCCCGCCCTGCTCGCGGCCGGCTTCTCGATCTGCGGTGTCTCCGCGATCGGGGCGATGAGCGCGGCCCGCGGCTCGCGGTCCGACGACGCGGCCGTGCCGACGGCGCTCGTCACGCTGTACGGCACGCTCGCGATCGTGGTGCTCCCGCTGCTCGCGGTGCCGCTGCAGCTCGACGGCGCCCGCTACGGGCACTGGATCGGGGCGAGCGTGCACGACGTCGGGCAGGTGGTCGCCACCGCAGGGACCGCGGGCGCCGCGGTGCTCGCTGTGGCGGTCGTCGTGAAGCTGACCCGCGTGCTGATGCTGGCCCCGATGGTCGCCGTCACCGCGCTGCTGGCCCGCCGTCGCGCGGCCCCCGCGGCGGGCGGGGCGCGGCCGCCGATCGTGCCGCTGTTCATCGTCGGGTTCGTGGCGCTCGTGCTCGTGCGCACGCTGCTGCCCGTGCCCGAGGCGGTGCTCGCGGTCGCGGACGTCGTGCAGTCCGCGCTCCTCGCCGCCGCCCTCACGGCGATCGGCGCGAACCTCCGGCTCGAGCGGATCGCGCGGTCCGGCCTCCACTCGCTCGCCGCCGGCGCGCTCTCGTGGGTCGCGATCCTCGTGCTGGCGCTCGCTGCGGTGCAGCTGGCCGGATGAGGTCGGGCCCGGTGCGCGCCGCGTCCCCGGCGTCCGGTTGGATGGGGGCGTGACCCTCGACGCCCCCGCCGTGCTCGCCGTGCACCGGCGCGTGCGCCGGGTGCTCATCGCCGGGCAGGTGCTCGCCGGGCTCGGCATGGGATCGACCCTGTCCGCCGGGGCGCTGCTCGCCACCTCCGTCTCCGGCAGCGAGGCGTTCTCCGGCGCCGCGACCACGGGCTCCACGATCGGGTCCGCCCTCGCCGCCGTGCCGCTCGCCGCGCTCGCGCAGCGCGCCGGCCGCGCTCCCGCCCTCGCGAGCGGCGCGCTGACGGCCGCGATCGGCGCCGGCATCGGCATCCTGGCCGCGGTGCTCGGCGTCTTCCCGCTGCTCATCGTGGCGTTCGTGTTCATCGGCGTCGGCACCGCGGTGAACCTCCAGTCGCGGTTCGCCGCGACGGATCTCTCCGAGCCCCGGACCCGCGGGCGCGACCTCGCCCTCGTCGTCTGGGCGACGACCGTCGGCGCGGTGGTCGGCCCGAACACGATCGGACTCGGCGACCGGATCGGGCTCTCGATCGGGCTGCCCGAGTACGCCGGGCCGTTCCTGCTCACGATCGTCGCCCAGGCCGCCGCGGCCGTCGTCTACCTCATCGGACTCCGCCCCGATCCGCTGCGCCTCGCCCATGAGCTCGCGCTGCGCCCCGGCACGGCCGCGGCGCCGGAGCGGGCGGACGACCGCCGCACGGCCCGGCTCGGCATCGCCATCCTCGGACTGAGCCACGCCACCATGGCGTCGGTCATGGCGATGACGCCGGTGCACCTCCAGCACGCGGGCGCGACCCTCGAGGTGGTCGGGCTCACGATCAGCCTGCACGTCGCCGGAATGTACGGCCTCTCGCCGCTCTGGGGCCTGCTCGCCGACCGGCTCGGCAAGCCCGCGACGATCGGCATCGGCCAGGGCCTGTCGCTGACCGCGCTGCTGCTCGCCGCCCTCGGCAGCGGCTCGCAGGCCTCCGTGGCGGCCGGGCTGATCCTGCTCGGGCTCGGCTGGAGCGCCTCGACGGTCGCCGGATCCGCCATGGTCGCCGCCGCGACCTCCGCCGAGCATCGCACCCGCACGCAGGGCCGCTCCGACCTCGTCATGAGCTCGGCGGGCGCGCTCGGCGGCGGGCTCGCCGGGCCGGTGCTCGCGGGGCTCGGCTATCCCGGGCTCGCGTTCACGGCGATGGCGCTCGTCGCCGCGGCCTCCGTGCTGCTGCTCGTGCGGCTCACCCGCCCGACGGCGACGGCATGATCGCGCTGATCGGCTTCGTCAGCGGGGTCGTCTACGGCGCGAGCGACTTCCTCGGCGGGCTCGCCTCGAAGCGGATGTCGCCCCTGCTGGTCACGGTGCTCGGCAACCTCGTCGCCGCGCTGCTCGTCGCGGTGCTGCTCGTGCTGACACCCCACGTCTGGAGCCCGGGCGCCGTGCTCGCAGGGGCGATCGCGGGGATCGGCGGCGCCCTCGGCACCGCCGGGCTCTACGCCTGCCTCGCGGTGGGCCCCATGAGCGTCCTGTCGCCGACGGTCGCCGCCCTCTACGCCGCCGTGCCCGCGGCCGTCGGCATCCTGCTCGGCGAGCGGTTCGCGCCCATCGGCTACGTCGCGCTCGTGGTCGTCTTCCTCGCCGGGCTGCTGCTCGCCGCGACACCCGAGTCGGGCGGGGCCCGGCTGCGTCCGCGGGCGCTGCTGCTCGCGGCCGGGTCGGGCCTCGGCTTCGCGCTCTACATCATCGCGATCGACCGCGCGCCGGCAGGCTCCGGGTTCACCGCGCTGCTGGTCGAGCTCAGCACGGGCGCGCTCCTGTTCGTGATCGTGCTCGGGCTGCGCCGCCTCGGCGGCGACCGCGGCGTGACGACGGGCCTCCGCGATCGACGCACCCTCGTGCAGGCCCTGGCGGCGGGCGGCCTCGCGGCGGTCGCCAACGCGCTGCTGGTCTGGGGCCTCCAGCTCGGCGACCTCGCCGTCATGAGCGTGCTCAACTCGCTCTACCCGCTCGGCACCGTGCTGCTCGCCATCGTGATCCTGCGCGAGCGCCTCACGATCCTGCAGGGCGTCGGCATCGCGCTCGCCCTCGGCGGCGCGGTGGTGCTCGGGCTCTCCTGACGCCGCGGCCCGCGTGACCCGCGGCGCACCGAGCTGTCCGGACGGGTTCGGCGCTTCCGGATGGGCACGCGGGTCCCGAACCGCCGGAACCGTCCGGGTTCGGCGGGCATCCCGACCCCGCCCCGTCCGGCGCCCGCCTCGCGCACCGCGGATAGGCTGAGCACCGATGTCCGCGCTCCCGTTCTCCACCGCAACCGGCTCCGACGTGAAGGTGCGGTTCTGCCCGTCGCCGACCGGCACCCCGCATGTCGGCATGGTGCGCACCGCCCTGTTCAACTGGGCCTACGCCCGGCACACCGGCGGGAAGATGGTGTTCCGCGTCGAGGACACGGATGCCGCCCGCGACAGCGAGGAGAGCTACCTCCAGCTCGTCGACGCGCTGCGCTGGCTCGGCCTCGACTGGGACGAGGGCGTCGAGACCGGCGGTCCCGACGGCCCGTACCGGCAGTCGCAGCGCGGCGAGATCTACCAGGACGTCATCCGCCGCCTCACCGAGGCCGGGCTGGTCTACGAGAGCTTCGTCACGCCGGACGAGATGGAGGCGCGCAACCGCGCCGCCGGCCGCGACCCGCGCCAGGGCTACGACAACCACGAGCGCGACCTCACCGACGAGCAGCGCGCCGCCTTCCGCGCCGAGGGCCGGCAGCCGAGCCTCCGCCTCCGCGTGCCCGACACCGAGCTCGGCTTCGACGACCTCATCCGCGGCGAGGTGACCTTCCCGGCCGGCAGCTTCACCGACTTCGTCGTCGTGCGGCCGAACGGGCAGCCGCTGTACACGCTCGTGAACCCGGTGGACGACGCGCTGATGGGCGTGAACCACGTGTTCCGCGGCGAGGACATCCTCTCCTCGACCCCGCGCCAGATCGCGCTGTACCTGGCGCTCATCGAGATCGGGATCACCGACTCCATCCCGCGCTTCGCCCACATGCCCCTCGTGCTCGGCGAGGGGTCGAAGAAGCTGTCGAAGCGCGACCCCGAGTCGAACCTGTTCCACCACCGCGACCGCGGCTTCGTGCCGGAGGGGCTGCTCAACTACCTCGCGCTGCTCGGCTGGTCGATCGCGGCGGATCGCGACGTCTTCACGACGGAGGAGTTCGTCGCGGCGTTCGACATCCGCGACGTGAACCCGAACCCGGCCCGCTTCGACCAGAGGAAGGCCGACGCGATCAACGGCGACCACATCCGGATGCTCTCGGCCGACGACTTCGCCGCGCGGATCGTGCCCTACCTCGCGGGTCTCGTCGAGAACCCGCCGACGCCGGCCCAGGCCGCGATCCTCCGCGAGGCGGCGCCCCTCGTGCAGGAGCGCATCGGCGTGCTGTCGGAGGCGCGCGACATGCTCGGCTTCCTCTTCACCGCGGATGCCGACCTCGAGTTCCAGGACGACGCGCGCCCGAAGGAGAAGGACCTCGACGAGGCCCGGCTCGTGCTCGACGCCGGCTACGCCGCGCTCGAGCCGCTCGACGACTTCGCCGCCGCGGCCATCGAGGAGGCGCTGCGCGCGGCGCTGATCGACGGCGCCGGCCTGAAGCCGCGCACCGCGTTCGGCCCGCTGCGAACCGCGATCTCCGGCCGCCGGATCAGCCCGCCGCTGTTCGAGTCGATGGAGATCCTCGGCAAGGCGTCGACGCTCGCGCGGCTCGACCGGTACCGCGAGGCGCTCTAGCCCTTCGGCGGCGGAGGCATCCGCCGGACGCTCCCCGTCGCCTCCGCGATGCGCGTCTGCGCCGGCTCGCGCAGCAGGAACCAGGCGACGACCATGACGACGGCGGACCCGGCGAACACGATCGCCCCGACCCACGAGGCGTCGTCGCGCCCGGCGTACATGTGGTTCAGGTTCTCGAGCACGCCCGTGGTGAACACCAGGAAGACGTGCACGATCGTGAACGCGATGAAGTAGATGAGCACCCAGAAGTGCACCCGCCGCGCGAGCCCCTCGGTGAGCACGCGGCCGATCCGCCAGTCCGGCTTCCAGGTCGGCGATAGCCGGAGCCCGGTGAGCAGGGCGAGCGGCGACGCGAGGAACACGGTCGCGAAGTAGAAGATCAGCTGCAGGGCGTTGTAGTGAACCCAGCCGTCGTGGTGCGGCCAGTCGAGCGAGGCGTACTGCAGCCCCGCGGAGACGGCGTTCGGGATGACATCCCAGCCGGTCGGCACGATGCGCACCCAGTGCCCGCTCGCGAACAGCAGCACCACGTAGACGACGCCGTTGAGCACCCAGATGCCGTCGACGAGGAGGTGCCACCAGACGTGGAGGCTGAGCCGCGTGGGGCGCCCGGCGAGCTTCGGGAAGCGCTCGGGGTCGCGCGTCCAGAACGCGGGCGGCCGCTGCCGGGATCGGATGCGGAGTCCGGAGCGCACGATGAACAGCAGCAGGAACGCGCTGAGGAAGTGCTGCCACGACAGCCAGGCCGGGAAGCCGACGGGCGCCCAGTCGGGGAGTGCGGAGGTGCCGGGGAACTCGGCGAGGAACGCGCGGACCGCCGGCGTGGTGCGGAGGGCGCGGGCCGCGATCACCACGAGCACCGCCACGACGACCGTGATCGGGACGGCGATGGCGACCGCCCGACGGGTCCGCACCCGACCACGCCCGGGCGCCGCATCCGTCACCGCACCAGGCTACCGGGGGTGGAGCGGGCGCCGGTCCCGGGCTCACCGGACGACGTCGGCCCGTCCGGGAGGGCCGCTCGGGTACGGTAGAGTATCGAGTCGGCCCGGGTGCTCCCGGGCTTCCAGTCCGGTCTCCGATCGGGCCGGTGGGGTATGGTGTAATTGGCAACACGGCGGTTTCTGGTACCGTTGTTCTTGGTTCGAGTCCAGGTACCCCAGCTGTGATCGATCAGCATCCGAGTCGCTCGACTCCCCGCTCGCACCGTACGTCTCCACGTTCGTGAGCACCCGTCTCAGCGGTTCCCGCGTCGTCGGACTCCTCGTCGTCGGCCTTGTCGGCGGACTCATGTCCGGCCTCTTCGGCGTCGGCGGCGGCATCGTCATGGTGCCGCTGCTCGCGACCGTCGTGCGGCTCGATCATCGGCAGGCCGCGGCCACCTCGCTCGCCGCCATCGTGCCGACGTCCATCGCCGCCTCGATCGGCTACGCGGCGAACGGCGCGATCGATCTCGTCGCCGCGCTGCTCGTCGGCGTCGGCGGCATCGTCGGCTCCCAGGTCGGCTCGCGGCTGCTGCGGCGGCTGCCGGTCGCCTGGCTCCGCTGGCTGTTCCTGGCGCTGCTCGCGGTCGTGGCGGTGCGGATGCTGCTCGAGACGCCGAGCCGCGACGGCGTCATCGCGCTCACGCCGCTGTCGATCGGCGGGCTCGTGCTGCTCGGGCTCGTCATGGGCATCGCGTCCGGCCTGTTCGGCATCGGCGGCGGCGTGCTCGCCGTGCCGGTGCTCATCGCCGTGTTCGGCGCCGGCGACGTGCTGGCGAAGGGCGTCTCGCTGGCCGCGATGGTGCTGACAGCGCTCTCCGGCACGATCGCGAACTGGCGAGCCGGGCTCGTGCGTCCGCTGGACGGCGCGATCGTCGGCGTGGCCGCGGTCGTCGCCTCCTATCCGGGCGTCGCGCTCTCGTTCGCGATCCCGACCCGGGTGTCGACGATCCTGTTCGTGCTGCTGCTCGCAGTGTCCGCGGCGCAGCTGATCATCGCCGGGGTACGCGAGGCGCGGGCGAAGCGCCGCGGTCCGGAGCCGGAGCCGACCGAGGGCTGAGCACCGCGGGTGCTCAGGAGTGGAAGCTGACCGCGCTGCTGCCGGCCGTGCCCGAGACCGTCACCACCGTGTCGGGGGAGGCGGCGGAGAAGGCCACGCGGAACGTGCGCGACTCGCCGCCCGCGATGGTCGCCGAGCCGGGACGGCTCAGGCCCTCCGCGGACTCGGTGATCGGCGTGGCGGCCGCGCCGCCGGCGCTCACCGCGATGGCGAGGGCGGGCGTGAGGTCGAGGTCGGACGTGTTCGTCACCGTGACGGTGTAGACGAGGCTCTCGGCCTGCGTCACGCCGACGGCCTTGCGGCCCGGCACGTACGCGGTCGGGGCGGAGACGAGCACGACGACGCCGTCCGAGAGGTTCGCGGCGGTGCCGAAGACGGCGGAGTGCGACGGGGCGGCCGGGACCGCGGCGTCGGACATCGGCGTGGTGGCGCCGGCGAGCTTGTCGGAGCGGGCGCCGAAGGTCAGGGTGCCCGAGGTGACGAGCAGGGTGCCGGCGATGAGACCGCCGGCGACGAGCAGCGCCGACAGGGTGACGACGGCGCGGCGGCGGCGGGCGCGGGGCGAGATGCCGGGCGTGGCGAGGCGGACGTCACGCGGCGCGACGGCCTCGTCGCGCTCCTCGCGCGAGATGCCGACGATCGCGTCGAAGCGTGCGTCGTCGAGCTCGGCCGACGGCGAGATGATGCCCTGAACCCCCATGCTGACGAGCGTCGCATCCGCTCCGCGGCACTCGTCAGCCCCAGTTCGGGGAGGAGGACGCCCGGCCGCCGGGCGTCCGGGAGGTCCGGCTACTCCTGCGACTCGGAGCGGCCCGCGCGCCAGTAGCCCATGAACGCGATCTGGCGGCGGTCGATGCCGACCTCGGAGACGAGGAAGCGGCGGAGGTCCTTCACCACGCCCGCCTCGCCGGCGATCCAGGCGTAGAAGCCGGCGCCGGTCTCCTCGGGGGCGTCCCACAGCGTCTCGGTGTCGACGTCGACGTCCGGCAGCTCCGACGGGGTCGCGGCGATGGCGCTCGCGATCGCGGCCGCGTGCTGCCCGACCCAGCCGCGCACCGCGCGGCGGAGCTCGACGCCGTGGTCGGCGTCGCCGCGCATGAGCCAGGTGATGTCGTCGCCGCGCCGGTCGAGGTCGAGCACGTCGACCGCGTGCGGCACCTCGAGGAACGCACGGGCGTCGACGCCGTCGGGCAGCGACTCGATGATCGCGCAGATCGCCGGGGCGGCGGTCTCGTCGCCGGCGAGCAGCACCTTCGTCGCAGGACCCGGATGCCAGTCGATGCCGCCCGCGGAATGGACGCTGCGCGCCGTCGGACCCACGACGACGAGCTCGCTGCCCTCCGCCGCATCCGCCAGCCAGGTGCCGGCCGGGCCGATGGGGCCGTGGTCGACGAAGTCCACGTCGATCTCGCCCGCCTCGGGTCGCACGGCGCGCACGGTGTAGGTGCGGATGGGCGGCCGGTCGTCGTGCGGCAGGGCGCGCCAGCGCAGGAACCAGTCGCCGGCCCGCAGCGACGCCGGATCGTCGAGTCCGAGGTCGTGCAGCCGGCCCTCGTGCGGGAAGACGAGCTTGATGCGCTGGTCGAGCCCGTCCGTGCCGAAGTCGGCGAGCGAGTCGTCGGCGAGCGTCACGCGCGCGAAGTGCGGCGTCATCCGGTCGATCGCGCGCACGACGACGCGGTAGGGCCGGTAGGCGGCGCGGTCGTCGCGCTCCGGGGCGGTCACCGGGTCAGAGGTCGAACGACTCGCCGGGCTGCAGCGGGTGGTGCTCCCCGCCGCCCTGCTCGACCGCCCACCGGATGCGGGCGTTCGCCATCTGGTTGCCCGCGACCGAGTTGATCGCCTCGTGCGTCGGGAACGTGTGGCGCGGTGCGACGGCGAGCACGTAGTCGATGATCTCGCCGACCTTGAGCCAGGGGGCGCTGGCGGGCGTGGCGAGCACCTCGACGGGCACGTCGGGCACGAAGAAGGAGTCGCCGGCGTAGTAGACCGCGTCGTCGACGAGCACCGCGACGTTGCGGATCTGCGGGATCGAGGAGTGGATGATCGCGTGGTCGCCGCCGAGGAAGCGGAGCGAGAAGGAGCCGGCCTCGGCCGTGTCACCCGGATGCACGACCGTGATGTCGAAGCCCTCGGCCTGATCGGCCACGACCTGCGTGGAGAAGATCGGCACCCCCGGGTTGTTCTCGAGGATGCGCGTGAGCTGCTCCGGGGTCCAGTGGTCGGGGTGCTCGTGGGTGATCACGATGCCGACGACGCCCCGGAGGTCGAACAGCGGCGTGGTGAACGATCCCGGATCGATGACGAGGGCCTCGCCCTCCTTCTCCAGGACGGTGCAGGCGTGCTCGTGCTTCGTGATCCGCATGGGGCGAATCTACTCCCGAAGATACCCCAGGGGGGTATAGTCGGCCGGGTGATCGAGAGCATCAGGAAGCGGGCGCTGCACCGCTCGCGCATCATCCAGGGCCAGCTCCGCGGCATCGAGCGGATGATCGACGAGGAGGCGTACTGCGTCGACATCATCACGCAGACCCTCGCGGTGCAGAAGTCGCTCCGCAGCCTCAACAAGCTGCTCGTCGAGAACCACCTGCGCACCCACGTCGCCGACATGTTCGACGAGGGCGGCGACCGGCGCGAGGCCGCGATCGAGGAGCTCGTCGCGGTCTTCGAGCTGAAGAACAACCGGGGGGAGTGAGCGATGAGCGGACACGGCGAGCACGACCACGCCCACCACACCGGGCACGGGGTGCAGGAGCACGATCACGACGCGCATGCCGGGCACGACGCGCATGCCGATCACGACGCGCATGCCGGGCACGACGCGCATGCCGGGCACGACGCGCATGCCGGGCACGACGCGCATGCCGGGCACGACGCCCACGACCACTCCCACCACGATCCGGCGCAGTTCCGCCGGAAGTTCTGGCTGAGCCTGGTGCTCACCGTCCCGACGATGATCTTCTCGACCGGGCTCCAGGACATCCTCGGGCTGACCGGCCCGCGCTTCCCGGGCAGCGAGTGGATCCCGGCCGTCTGCGGCCTCGTCGTCTTCCTCTCCGGCGGGCTGGTGTTCCTCCGCGGCGCCGTCGACGAGCTGCGTGCCCGCCAGCCCGGCATGATGACCCTCATCGCGCTCGCCGTGATCGTCGCCTTCGGCTACTCCGCGGCCGTGACGCTCGGCCTGCCCGGCATGGACTTCTGGTGGGAGCTGGCCACCCTCATCACGATCATGCTGCTCGGCCACTGGCTCGAGATGAGCGCTGTCATGGGCGCCTCGGACGCGCTCGGCGAGCTCGCCGCGCTGCTGCCGGACGAGGCGGAGGTGGAGCGCGACGGCGTGGTCGTGCGGGTCGCGGCCGCCGAGCTGGTCGTCGGCGACCGGGTGCTCGTGCGTCCGGGCGCGGCCGTGCCGGCGGACGGCGTGGTCGTCGAAGGCCGTACCGAGATCGACGAGTCGCTGCTCACCGGCGAGTCGGCGCCGGTCGGCAAGCGCGAGGGCGACGCGGTCGTCGGCGGCAGCGTCAACGGCTCCGGTGCGGTGACGGTCCGCGTGGCCCGCACGGGCGACGACACCGCGATCGCCGGCATCATGCGGCTCGTCGCGGAGGCCCAGGCCTCGAAGTCGGCGACGCAGCGTCTCGCCGACCGCGCCGCGGGCCTGCTGTTCGCGGTCTCGGTGACGGTCGCCGTGCTCACGCTCGTCGTCTGGGCGCTGCTCCGCCCCGACGACCCCGGCTTCGTGCTCGAGCGCGTCGTCGCCGTGCTCGTGATCGCGTGCCCGCACGCCCTCGGCCTGGCGGTCCCGCTCGTCGCGCAGCTGTCCACGTCGATGGCCGCGCGCCGCGGCATCCTCATCCGCGACCGCGTCGCGTTCGAGGAGGGCCGACGCGTCGACGTCGTCGTGTTCGACAAGACCGGCACGCTCACGCACGGCCGCCAGTCGGTGGCGCGCATCCTGCCCGCGGACGGGACGGATGCGGATGCCCTGCTCGCGCTCGCTGCGGCGGTGGAGTCGCGCAGCGAGCATCCGATCGCGCGGGCGGTCGTCGCGGCGGCCGCCGAGCGGGGTCTCGCGGTGCCCGCCTCCGCCTCGTTCGAGTCGCTCGCCGGTCGCGGCGCTGCGGCGGTCGTCGACGGACGCCGCATCGTCGTGGGCGGACCGCGCGCCGCGGCGGACGCGGAGGTCGAGGCGCCCGCCGCCGACGCGGCCGGCACGGTCGTGCACGTGATCGACGGCGCCCGGCTGCTCGGCAGCCTCGTGATCGCCGACGAGGTGCGGGCGGAGTCGGCGGAGGCCGTGCGGATGCTGCGCGAGCGCGGCGTCCGGGTGGCGATGCTCAGCGGCGACGCCAGGGCGGTCGCGGAGGCGGTGGCGGCCGACGTCGGCATCGACGAGGTGTTCGCCGAGGTGCTGCCCGCCGACAAGGAGCGGGTCGTCGGCGATCTGCAGCGCGACGGGGCCCGCGTGGCCATGGTCGGCGACGGCGTCAACGACGCGCCGGCCCTCGCCCGCGCCGACCTCGGCATCGCGATCGGCGCCGGCACCGACGTGGCGATCGGCTCGGCGGCGGTCGTGCTCGCGGCGAGCGACCCGCGGGCGGTCGCCGACACGCTGGCGCTGAGCCGGGCCACCTACCGCAAGATGCTGCAGAACCTGGTGTGGGGCGCCGGCTACAACGTGGTCGGGCTCCCGCTCGCGGCGGGCGTGCTCGCCGGCGTCGGCTTCCTCATGCCGCCGTGGCTCGGGGCGCTGCTCATGAGCGTGTCGACGATCGTGGTGGCGCTGAACGCCCAGCTGCTGCGGCGCGCCCGGCTGCGCTGAGCGCCCATCCGGTCGGGCGGCAGTCGGGCCCGCTCAGCGGCGACGCTCGGGCGGGAGCGGGCGCTCGGCGTCCGGGCCGAGGTCGCGGGCGGCCGCGGCCAGCTCTCGGAGGTCGAGCCCGATCAGCGAGCGCTTCCACGGGAACTCGGTGACCGACCAGAGCTCCGCGGTGTCACGGGACACGGCCAGGTCCTCGGGCCCCGGCTCGAGCGCGTGCCGCAGCCGCACGAGCTCGTCCGGGGCGCCGCCCATCCACAGGTCGCCGGGGTCGCGGTCGCCGTTCGAGCTGCTGATGTGCCACTCGCCGTCGACCACGAGGGCGCCCTGCATGCGCAGCACGCCCGGATCGTGCACCTCGCCGATCTCGCAGGCGTCGCGCACCCAGGCCGGCTCGCCGTCGGCGATCGGGATGCGCACCAGCCGGCGGGTGCCGCGGCCGGCGGTGTACTCGCCGACGACGAGGGCGGGCGAGCGCTCCGCGCTCTCGAGCGACACGAACGAGTAGCGCAGGCGCTCGGCCCCGGAGGCCGTCGTCGCCCGCAGCTCGGCGCGCTGGGGGAGCAGCGCGTCGGCGCCGTGCGGACCGCGGCCGCGCCATCCGTCCGCCCAGCCGCCGCCGGCGTCGAGCAGGTCCCCGATGCGGAACTCGCGGAGGCCGCCGTGCGTCGCCGCGACGAGGATCCGGTCGCCGGACCAGGCCACCCCGCCCGCGTGCACGGGCACCGGATCGACGCGGATGCGCCCGCCCGAGCGCACCGGCGCCACGAGCAGCACGTGCCGGTAGCGCGGCCGGTCGGCGTCGAGGTCGACGAAGGTGAGCCGCACGCCGCGAGTGCCGCCGCGGCGCCGCTGGGCGAACCAGCTGACCACGCCGAGCAGCCGGCCGTCGGGTCGGCGCTGCACGTCGACGCCCTGCGGCCACCAGCGCTGCGACGCCTGGTCGTCCCAGCGCCAGCGCAGCCCGCGGGTGCCGTGCGGAACCGAGGGCCGGTGCGGCCGCGCGCGGCGGGTGCGCCGCGCGAGCAGCTCCTCGAGGGCGATGCGCGGGAACCGCGCGGCGAGGGCCTCGATCGCGCCGGGATCGCCGGGGATCCGCCGCAGTCCCAGGCCGGTGCTCATCGGCGTCAGCGTAGCGGCGTCCCCGGAACGGGGGCAGAGCGCCGCATCGGCGCGGGGACCGGGGTCTGCCAGGATGTCCGCATGACGACGGCGCCGGGCAAGCGGATCGTGGTCGCGATCAACCCGAGCGCCTCCTTCGGAGCCGGGAAGGGCGTCGGCCCGAAGGTGCTGGCCGCGCTCCGCGAGGCCGGCCATGAGGTCGAGCCGCTGCAGCGTCCGAGCTTCCAGGAGCTGGTCGAGGCCGGTCGCGCAGCCGTCGCCACCGCGCCCGACGCGTTCATCGTCGTCGGCGGCGACGGCATGGTGAACCTCGGCGCGAACCTCTGCGCCACCACCTCGGTGCCGATGGGACTCGTGCCCTCCGGCACCGGCAACGACATGGCCCGCGGCCTCGGCATCCCGCACGACGACACGGATGCCGCCATCCGCCACCTGCTCTCCCACCTCGACGCGCACCCGCGCACGATCGACGCGGCGCGGATGTCGTGGACCGACAGGGCGGGCGGCGCACGGCGCCAGTGGTTCTTCGCCTGCATGCTGAGCGCCGGCTTCGACGCGATCGTCAACGAGCGCGCGAACCACATGACCCGGCCGAAGGGCGCGAGCCGCTACATCCTCGCCATGCTCATCGAGCTCGCGCGGCTGAAGCCGATCCACTACCGGCTCGACCTCGACGGCGAGCTCTACGAGACCGACGCCAGCCTCGTCGCGGTCGGCAACGCGGTGTCGCTCGGCGGCGGGATGAAGCTGACACCCGACGCGAAGCTCGAGGACGGCCTGCTCGACGTCGCCGTCGTCCAGCCCCTGAGCCGCATCGGGTTCCTCCGCCTCTTCCCGAAGGTCTTCGACGGCACGCACGTGAAGGACGCGCGGGTCGCCGTCTACCGCGCCCGGCGCATCCGCATCGAGGCGGACGTCGTGGCCTACGCCGACGGCGAGCGCGTCGCACCGCTGCCGATCGACATCGAGGTGGCGCCGGCGGCGCTGCTCGTGCTCGCCTGACGTCGTCCTCCGACAGCCCCGTTCTGCAGGACGTTCTGTTGACGTTCACGCCCGTCCGGGCCAGCCGCTCCTGCAGAACGAGACCGTCCTGCAGAACGGCACCTCGCGGCCGTCGGACGGGCGCCCGTCCGTTTTGGAGAGCGGCCCGCACCTATGGCATACTCGAACGGTTGTCGTGACGGCCCCATCGTATAGTGGCCTAGTACGCCGCCCTCTCACGGCGGTAACGCGGGTTCGAATCCCGCTGGGGTCACCAGCATCGTGAAGCCCTCGGATCCGCTCGGATCGCGAGGGCTTCCGTCTTCTCCGGGTGCGTCGCGCCCTGCTCGCGGGGCGTTCGCGTCGCGGGGGTAGGTTGCGTGCGTGACCGATGAGAGCACCCGCTTCGCGCCCGAGTCCCGCGCCGCCTACGGCGATCGCGTCGACGCGCTGATCGCCGCGCTGCGATCCCACGCCGACCTCGTCCTGGCCCTGGACGGCTCGACCGAGGACGACCCGGACCGGGCCGAGTCCGCCGGCCGGCTGCGCGAGGCCGCCGAGGCGTTCGACGACGCCGAGTGGGAGTGGTGCGGCCGGTATCCGCTCGACGTCGAGTACGTCGACGATGACGACGACGGCCCGGACGACGATGACGACGACGATGACGGCCCGGACGACGACGGTTCGGAGACCGACCACGTCCTGCACTTCGAGGGTCGCTGGGACTACCGCATCACCGATGCAAAGGCGCTGCTGACCGCCGGGCGCGCCGCCTCCCGCGCCGTGTGGCCGGAGGACGGCGAGGAGGATGCCGCACTCAGGGTCGTGGACGTGCCGTCCGCGGTGGGCGAGATCCTGCACGAGCGCGACACGACCCCGCTCGCCGGAGTCGAGGGACTCGAGGAGGTCGCGTTCCGCACCACGATCGCGGAGCGGCACTACGACGACGAGAACTGGCTCGACGACGACGACGAGGACGACGACGAGGAGCCCGACGAGGAGGAGTGAGGCTCAGCCCTCGCCGACGAGGGTCCTGGGCTCCTGCTCCATCGGCGACGACGCCTGGTGCGCCCTGTGCGCCTCGATCGCGACGGCCTGGTGCTTCAGCGACCAGCGGTCGATGAGCGCGAGCGCGACGGCCGAGACGATGAACGTCAGGTGGATCATCACCTGCCAGAAGACGCCCTCGCCGGTGTAGTTGTCGCCGGTCACGTTGTCGCTGGAGGCGCCGGGCGCGCCGAGGTCGCCGACCTCGATGAACGTCTTCAGCAGGTGGATGGACGAGATGCCGATGATCGCCATCGCGAGCTTCACCTTGAGCACGTTCGCGTTGACGTGCGAGAGCCACTCGGGCTCGTCCGGGTGGCCGTCGAGGTTGATGCGCGACACGAACGTCTCGTAGCCGCCGATGATCACCATGATCAGCAGGTTCGCGATCATGACGACGTCGATCAGCCCGAGCACGCCGAGCATGATCTCGGCCTCCTCGATCTCGAGCGGGTGCGCGACGACCTTCTCGCCGAGGTGGAACAGCTCCACGATGAACACGACGACGTAGATGAGCTGGGCGACGATGAGGCCCACGTAGAGCGGGGCCTGCAGCCAGCGGCTGAAGAAGATGAAGCCGCCGATCGCTCGGGCGGCGGGCTTGGGCGTGCGGGCAGGGCGCGGCGCGGTCATGGGGATCGGATGTCTCCTGGCTGGTCGGGCAGGAGCACGATCGTACGGGAGCCGCCTGACCGGATGCCGCGGTGCGTCTGGACGTGACGAGCGCTCAGGGTCTAGTGTCCGCGGCAGAACAGGTTCACCCTCCGCTTGATCTCCGACCCGAAGGAGCATCATGACGGATGCCGAGCGCCGCCACGCGACCGTGAAGCTGGTGATCGCGCTGCTGCTGATCGCCGCCACGGCGCTGCTCGCCTGGAGGACTCAAGACACCTGGAAGTCCTACCTGTTTCCGCAGTCACCGGCGAGCCAGGGCAACCGTCTGCTCGTTGTGGCGACCACCGACGACATCGAGCAGCCGCACCAGCTCAATGTCGACAGCTACGTTTCAGACGACGGCAGCTTCCAGATGCTCGCGTGGCTGACCGCTCCCGACGGCGATGACGATCCGGACGGCGTCACGGACGTCGGCGGAGACGATGGCGGCGCGGTGCCCGATATGGGGTCGGCTCACCTGACTCTGACGTTCATGGGGTCGGACCATGCCGGTGAGGTCCGGTGCGTCGGATCCGGGATCCACGACGGCCTGTATCGAGACCTGCTGCAGACGGGCGTGCGGCGTGCTGTGCAGTCGGATGCTGCTGGAGGCCGATACTCGGCGCTCGATTTCGGCGGGTCCGCGCGCGGCAGTGCTCCCGACGATCTCCAGGCGTTGACGGTCTGGCAGACGTCGTCGGATCTGCTCGTGCATCCGCAGGATTTCGTCGCGACGCCCGGAGACCTCGGCGTGAACCACGAGCGCGCGATGGCGTGCGACATCCCGCAGGACTCGGTGTGGCGCTTCTCCGGATCGGCTCTGCAGAGCGCACCGCGTCGGACCTTGTTCGTTCCCCAGATCGATTTCACCTCGGACTCGGCCTTCACCCGGAGTCAGCGCTCGCTGAAGACATGGGTCGGAGTCGACCGGAGCGACGACTTCGAACTCAAGCAGGGTTTTCCTGTGCCGGACGAGACGTCGACCGGGTGGCAGATGGACACGAGCGTCTATGAGCTGGATGGCGTGGCGGACAGCCCCAATCTCACCGTCTGGTGGTCCGATCAGCCGGTCCTGGTCTTCGAACGCCAAGGCCTTGAGGACCAGAAGGACTACTGGATGCTGTTCGCGGGAGCTCTGCTCGGCGTGTTGGGTGCCCTCGTCGCCGGTGCGCTCGCCAACGCGTATGAGATCGCGGCGTCGTTGTTGAGTCCGGTGTTCCGAAGCCGCAGGCGCGCTCGAGCAGAGCGGAAGTCCACGGCAGAGCGGCCACCTCCTCCTCCGGCGCCGCCGTGGGTCTGAGCCCACTAGGCTGACCACTGCGAGAGGGAGTATCCCGACACCGCACATCCGTCATCACGAGCGCCGGCGTCGCCGCTCCGGGTGTGCAGCGCGGCCGGCTGAGACCGACGGCGGGGAGAGACTCTCGGGATTCATCCGTGCTCCCGAGAGGTCCCCCTTGGAACTCGCTCTTCCCCTCGCCTTCGAGATCGGCACCTACGTGGTGCTGGTGCTCATCCTCGGCTTCGACGTGTTCCTGGCGTATCGGCGGCCTCACGTGCCCTCGACCCGCGAGTCCGTGGCGTGGATCTCGTTCTACGTCGTGCTGGCGCTGATCTTCGCCCTGCTCATGCTGATCTTCGGCGACGCCGAGCACGCGGGGCAGTTCGTCGCGGGCTGGCTCACGGAGTACAGCCTCTCGATCGACAACCTGTTCGTGTTCCTGCTGATCATGAGCCGGTTCTCGGTGCCCAGGAAGTACCAGCAGGAGATCCTGATGGTGGGCATCATCATCGCGCTGGTGCTCCGGCTGATCTTCATCATCATCGGCGCGCAGCTCATCGCGAGCTTCAGCTGGATCTTCTACCTGTTCGGCGCGTTCCTCGTCTACACGGCGATCAGCCAGGCGATCACCGGCCACGAGGACGAGAACGAGAACGAGAGCCGGTTGATCCGGTTCCTGCGCAAGCGGGTCGCGATCACCGACACGTTCGACGGCGGCAAGCTGCGCACGACGATCGACGGCCAGCGGATGTTCACCCCGGTGCTGGTCGTCTTCATCGCGCTCGGCACCACCGACCTGCTGTTCGCGCTCGACAGCATCCCCGCGATCTTCGGCATCACGACGAGTCCGTTCCTCGTCTTCAGCGCCAACGTCTTCGCGCTGATGGGACTGCGGCAGCTCTACTTCCTGCTCGGCACCCTCGTGGAGCGGCTCGTGTTCCTCAAGTACGGCATCGCCGCGATCCTCGCCTTCATCGGCGTGAAGCTCGTGCTGCACGCGCTGCACGAGAACGAGCTGCCCTTCGTCAACGGCGGCGAGCACGTGCCGGTGCCGGAGATCACCACGTTCGTCTCCCTCGGCTTCATCGTCGCCGCGATGGTCGTCGCGGTGCTCGCGAGCATCGTCAAGCTCAAGCTCGACGGCGAGAGCGTCCGCGCGACGCTGAGCGGATCCGGCGACCCGCACGACGCCGCGGACGACAGCGGATCGCCCGACTCGCGCTCCTGAGCCGGCCCGCCGTCGGGCCGGCGCGCGGCTTCCTGCGCGTGACCTGAGAACGGGGGACTGTCGGGCCGCCGCGCGGGTCGGAGAAGATGAGCCGAACGTGAGGATGGCGGCCGGATGGACCACGGCCGTGCCTCGTCGGCGCGGGGGCGAGCCGCCGCGCGGATGTCGGAGAGCGCGAGGAGGGAGCGATCCGATGAGCTGTCCGACCTGCGGTCGTCCCACCGTGCCCGGCGCCGCCTTCTGCGGCGGCTGCGGCACGCCGCTCACGGCGATCGCCTCGCCCGTGCCGCCGCCTCCGCCGCCGGGGCCCGGATGGTCCGGTCCGTCCGTCGGCACCTGGGGCCCGGGTCCGGCCGATCCCGCACCGGCCGCTGCCGCCGCCTCGGTCGCGCTGCCCACGGCCATCTCGTCGCCGCCCTCGTCGTGGGTCGCGGCGCCGCCGGAGCAGACCGCACCGCCCGCGGTGCTGCTGCCGCCGCCTCCGCCACCCGCGGTGGAGCCGACGGCGGAGTCGTTCCCCTCCTTCGCGCCGCCGCCCGCCCCGCCGGCCGAGGTCGCGCCGCCGGACTCGCTCCCGGTGACCGCGGAGCCCGCCGCCCCGGCTGCGCCGCGGCCGACGGAGGCCGAGCCGACCGCGATCCCGGTCGTCGCCGCTCCGCCCGTTCCACCCGCGCCGGTCGTCGAGGCACCGCCGTTGCTGGAGGCGCCGCCGATCGTCGACGCGCCGCCGATCGTCGTCAGCCCGCCGCCCGCCGCGCCGGCCGACGATGAGGACGACGACGACCACACGGTCGTCGTCGCCCGGACCGCTCCCGCGGCCTGGGCGATCGAGCTCGCCGACGGCAGCCGGCTCGAACTGCGCACGAACACGATCGTGGGGCGACGGCCGCGCATCACGGCGGCGCCCGACGCCCTCGCGGTGATCCCGCTGCTCGACACCACCGGCACCCTCTCGAAGTCGCACGCGCTGCTCTCGGCGGCGCCGGATCGGCTGGCCGTGCGCGACCTCGGCTCGACGAACGGGGTGCTCGTCACGAGCGCGGACGGTGCGAGGACCGAGCTCGAGTCGGGAGCGGATCGCGTGCTCGCCGACGGCGACGTGCTCGAGCTGGGGCGTCTGATCGTGACCGTCCGGAGCCTCGGATGACGCGCCGACACCCATCCGGCTCCACCGCCTGACCTCCGCACCACCCGATCCCGCACCTCCCGGCACCACAGCATCGAGCACCACAGCACCGAGCACCGCCGCACCGATCCCGACGAACCGCTCCTCAGAGAGGGCACCCGATGACCGACCCGCGCAGCGAGGCACTCGACCCCGCCACCACGGCCCAGCGACTGTACGAGCTGGCGGCCTCCCACCCCGAGCTCGGTGCGGCGATCGCCGCGCACCCGAACGCCTACCCGGCCCTGCGCGAGTGGATCGCCGCGAGCACCGCCGTGCCGCCGGGCGGCTCGACCGCGGCGACTGCTGCGACTGCTGCGACGTCACCCGCCGTGCCGGCGACGTCCGACCCGTACGCCGCGGCCGACCCCTACGCCGCGCCCGCGCGGCCGGCCGCCGATCCGTTCGCCGCGCCCGCGGCCGCCGCACCGACGGCGCCCGCCGGCACCCAGTGGGGTCAGACGCTCCCGCAGGCCGGGCAGTGGCCGGCCCAGCAGGCGACCGGCCAGCAGCCGTTCGCGAAGCAGCCGTTCGCGTCGCAGCCCTCCGCATCGCAGGCGCCCGGCCAGCCGGGCGGCCAGTGGGATGTCCAGCCGTTCGGCGCGCAGGCTCCGCCCCGCCGGAGCCGCAGGAAGATCTTCGCGGGCGTCGGCATCGCCGTCGTGGCCGCGCTCGTGATCGGCGGAGGCGGAGCCTGGTGGTACTTCGGCAGCCGGCTCGGCGGCGCGGCGACGCCCGAGGCGGCCGCCGGCAAGCTCGTCTCGAGCCTGTCGAGCATGGACCCGGTGGGGCTGTACGGATCGTTCGCGCCGAGCGAGGTGTCGGAGCTCGAGGGGTCGTTGAAGAAGATCGCCGATGCCAAGCCGAAGAAGTCCGGCGACGAGAGCGTCGACGTGCAGAAGGAGCTCGAGGAGCTCAAGAAGGCGATCACGATCACCCCGGAGAACATGGAGTGGGACGTCGAGGAGCTCGCCGCCGGCGTGCAGCGCGTCACCTGGACCCGCGGCGAGATCGAGGTCGACGGCGACGAGCGCGCGCTCGCCGAGGTCGAGTCGGCCTTCGTGAAGCCCTACCTGACCACCATGTACGAGTCGTGGGGCATGTCGCGGTCGGAGACCGAGGACGCGCTCGACGACGTGCAGGACAGCCTCCGCGACCAGATCGACCTGCCCTGGACGCTCGACGCGAGGGATGTCGAAGACGGCATGCGCGGCGTGCCGCTCGCCTTCGTGACGGTGCAGGAGGGGTCGGGCTGGTTCATCAGCCCGCTGCTCACGGCGACCGACCTCAGCGTGCGGCAGGTCGACGAGCAGCGCGACCAGGACGGGAAGAAGGCCCTCCGGCTCGGCGACGAGGTCGCCGCCCCCGACCGCTTCGACACCCCGGAGGCGGCGGCGGAGGCGCTGACCGAGGCCGTCATGCAGGGCGACGCGGACGCGGCGGCGGCGGCGCTGCCGCTGCCCGAGCGGCGCTGGCTCTCGATCTACGGACCGTGGGGCCAGGAGCTCGCGGAGGAGAGCGGCTCCGGTCGCGGCGGCCTCGAGCTCGACACGGCCGAGTTCAGCGCGACGACCGACGGCGACCGGGCACGGGTGCGAATCGAGAAGCTCTCCTTCTCGAACCTGCACCACGATGACGACGTCGACCAGGATGTCGGCGACCGGATCACGATCCAGGACGGCACCTGCGCCTCCTGGACGCACTCCTCCGCCTACGACGACGGGGACTACGACTGGTACTCCGACGAGTACCAGCACGACTGGCAGGTGAGCGAGTCGAGCGGCGACGGCTGCCTCGACGACATCCCGGTGCTGAAGCGGCTCGGCGCCGCCGACCTCACGCTGACCGCCGTCAAGGAAGGCGGCGGCTGGTTCGTCAGCCCGATTGCGACCGTCGGCGACGGGGTCGGTATCCTCACAGAGCACTTCCTCGAGTACTACGACGAGGGCCGGCTGGACGAGCTCGTCGAGGGCTGAGCCGCCTCCGGAAGGATCCCGCATGACCTCCGCATTCCCCGCCCCGGGCGCAGCTCCTGCGGCGTCCGGCCGGCCGAATCCGCTCGCCGGGACCCCGGTGTCGGACTGGATCCGCGACGGCGCCGCCTTCGTGCTGCTGCTCGTCTCGCTCGCCCTGCCCTGGGCGGTGCGCACGGACTACGGCAGCGGCTTCGGCGGGGGCGTGGTCGACGCCTACGTGGTGATCGGCGCGGGGCGCGTGGAGGTCGTGCTGCTCGCGGTGCTCTCGCTGCTGTCGCTGGCGGTGACCTACCTCGCGCGCTTCGGCGTGTTCGGATCGTGGGCGAGCCTGACGCGCATCGTGACCCTGCGCGCGGCGCTCAGCGTGCCGTACGCGGTGCTCGTGCTCGTCGAGATCGTGCGCGACGCCACCGCGTTCGACACCTCGTCGGGCGCGGGGCTCGGGTTCTCGGCGGCGCTCGGCCTCTCGGGCGCCTTCCTCGCGGCGACCCCGCGCGCATTCGAGTCGCGGGCGCTCGACCGTCGGTCGCCGCTG
This sequence comes from Schumannella sp. GW821-FHT10F01, assembly GCF_058809295.1. Taxonomy (NCBI): domain Bacteria; kingdom Bacillati; phylum Actinomycetota; class Actinomycetes; order Micrococcales; family Microbacteriaceae; genus Schumannella; species Schumannella sp. GW821-FHT10F01. The sequence goes on along the minus strand of NZ_JBXASM010000007.1, from coordinate 154,595 downwards.
GTGCGCGGCGTCTACGGCATCGCGGTCGGGCTGCTCGTGCTCGCCGGCCTCACCACGCTGCTCGGCGTCCTGCTCACCGCGCTCGGCCCGGCCGGGAGCCTGGACCTCGGCACCGTGCTGCTCGGGCTGCTGCCGGCCGTGCTCGCGGATGCCGCGGTGATCGTCGCCCTGGTGCGCGTCGTGCGCGGCTCGGCCGTCGCCGCGCGGATCGTCGTCGGCGTCGGCATCGCGGTGCTCGTCACGATGGTGCTCGACGCGCTCACCGGCTACACGATGCGCGCCGGCACCGGCGTCTACGGTCTCGAGCTGCTGCGCGCCGGGGGATACCCCGCAATCCTCATCGCCGTCGCCGGAGCGCTGCTCACCACGCCGGCGGTCCGCGTCGCGCTGCGCCAGGAGCCGGAGCTCAACGTCTGGTTCCGGGTCGCCCGGCAGGCGCTCCTCGCGCTCGCCATCGCGAGCGCCGCGTTCGCGGTGCTCGCGCTCATCCGGCTGGTGACCTCGGGCGGCGACGGCGTCGGCCCGGGGATCGGCCTCGTCATCTGCGAGATCATCGTCGCGGTCGGCGCGCTCATCGCCCGCGTGCAGCTCGTGTCGTCGCCGGCCACGACCCGCGTCGTCGTGCTCATCGTCGCGGGCGCCGCCGCCGTGCTCGGCATCGTCGCGGCCGCGCTGGCCGGCGTCGTCTCGGGATCGGGCTCGGCCGGCATCGGCGTGCTCATCGCCGTCGGACCCGGCTGGATCGTCTCCGTCGGCATCGGGCTCGCGGCCGTCGTCGCCTACGCCCTGCTCGTCCCGGCCGACGTGCGCGCCTGGTACGCCCAGCAGGCCCCCCGCACCCCGGCGCCCGCGTCGTATCCGGCGGGCGGGGGAGCGCCGACACCCGGCGTCTGGTCGCCCGGCCCGCAGTACGGCGCGCAGCCGCAGGCGCCCCAGCACACGCCCTCAGTGCCGCAGCAGTCCGCTCCGCAGCAGTGGGGCGGTGCGCCGTACGGCGGCGCCGCGCCCGGCTACGGAGCGCAGCAGCAGCCCGGCGGCTACCCGGCACAGCCGCAGCAGCCCGGCGGCTACCCGGGCCAGCCGCAGCAGCCCGGCGGCTACCCGGGCCAGCCGCAGCAGGCCGCGCCGATCCAACCGCAGCCCGGCGGGTACCCGGGACAGCCGCAGCAGTCCGGACCGGGTGCGCAGGGGTCGCAGCCGGTCCAGCAGGTGCCGGTGCAGCAGGCACCGGTTCAGCCGGTGCAGCAGCCTCCCGCACCGGTCGGGCCCCCGGCATCCGCACCGTCCGCACCGGCGGTCGATCCGGAGCTGGCACGCCGCGCCGCCGACCGGGCCACTCCGCCCGCCGAGCTCGCGTCGCTCGCCCAGCACCACCCGGAGCTGCGCGCGGCGATCGCGGCGAACCCGTCGTGCTACGAGGGCCTGCGCGCCTGGATCGCCGAGGTCGGCGACCGCGCCTGACCCCGTTCCGGTGGAACGGACGTGGCGCCCCCGGACGGGTGGCACCCGCGTCGGGGCTGTCCCGGATGGTCTCCTCCCGTGAGGATTGACCCATCATGTCGTCGACGTTCCCGCTCCCTGCGCCCGACCCGGGCTGGAGCGGCCGCGCGACGCCGTCCTCCGGCCGGGATACCCGCGACTGCCCGCTGTGCGGCCGCGCCTCGTTCGCATCGGCGCCGTTCTGCGGGTCCTGCGGCACGCGGCTGATCGCCGACGAGGCGCCGAGCGCCCCGGCGGAGTCGTTCCCGTCGACGCCCGCGCCCGGCTTCGCGCCGCCCGCGTTCCCGTCGTCGTTCGCGCCGCCGCCCTTCCCGCCGCCGGGCTTCGCCGCCGAGACGCATCCGCCCGCGTTCCCGGACACGGCGACCTTCCGCCCGATGCCCGTGCCGCCGCCGTCGGCCTCCGACGTGCCGCCGATGGCGCCGTCCGCCTTCCCGCACTTCCCGAGCCCGGCCCCGACCGGACCCGCGCCGACCGCCTCGGTGCCGACCGGACCCGTGCCGACCGCCGGCCCCGGTCCGGTGGCGCCGCCGACCGGCCCGCTCTTCGCGCCGCCGACACCGCCGTCCCCGTTCGCCCAGACGCCGAACAGGGCGCCGTCGATGCCGCAGACGCCACCACTGCCGCATACCTCGCCGACGGCGCCGCCGCAGCCTTCGTTCTCGCAGCCGACGCCGTCCGCCGTGCCGGCGCCGCCGTCCGCGCAGCAGCCGCCCATCATCTCGTCGACCGTCCGTCCCGTCGCTCCGACGCCGCAGCCGGCGTCGCCGACCGCGCCCGCCGCGCCGCAGCAGGCCTCCGCTCCGGTCGCGCCCCAGCAGGCCTCCGAGCCGGTCGCGCCCCAACGGGCCTCCGAGCCGGTCGCGCCGCCGCTCGGCGGTCCGATGCCGCCGGCGTCGCCCTCCCAGTTCGCGTGGATGGACGCTCCGCCGCCGTCGCCCGCGACGGCCGCGATGGGCGTCGTCCCGCCGTCGCCGTGGTCCGCTCCGGCACCCGCCGCCTCCGCTCCGCGCACCGACCCGGCCGAGCCGGTCGTCATCGTGCCGCCCGCCGGCTTCGTCCGGTCCGCGCCTGCGGCTCCCGCCGCGCCGCCCACCGGGCCGACGCCGACCGCACCGTCCCCGGCCGCACCGACGCCGATGGCACCGACGCCGACGCCGCCGTCCGCCTGGGATCAGCGCAGCGCCGCCCCGGCCGCGCCGCGCCTGCTCGATGCGGACGACACCGACACCGACCACACCCGCATCGTCGCCCGCCGGCCCCGCGCCAGCTGGTCGCTCGAGCTCGCCGACGGCACCCGCCAGCCGCTGACCGTGAGCACCGTCGTGGGGCGCCGTCCGCTGCCCGAGGCCGCGCCCGAGGGGGCGGCCGCCGTCGTGCTGACCGATCCGAGCGGGTCGCTGTCGAAGTCGCACGCCGTGTTCCTGGTGGTCGGACCGCACCTCGCCGTGCGCGACCTCGACTCGACGAACGGCGTCGTCGTCATCGGCTCCGACGGGTCGGAGCGCGTCGCCGCACCCGGCACGACGCTGCCCGTCTCCGACGGCGACGTCGTCGAGCTCGGCAGCTTCGCGGTCACCGTCCGCGCCAGCTGACCCGGCGAGCCGGTCGACCCGTCCGCGCGCGCTGACGCGCGTTTCTCAGGCCACGCGACGCGGCCCGATCGGGATCGCCCGAGTGCACGCCGCGCGGCCTGAGAACCGCGCGCCGCGACCGCTCTCCGGGGTGGTATACCATCGAGCCCATGCTCCGCGGCCTGCTTCTTCGTCGCCGCGACGAGGCCTGATCCTTCCGGCCCTCCTCGTCGCGGAGTCCCTCGTCGGCCGTCAGGACACGAAGAAGGAACGACACCCATGAGCACCGAGACCGCATCCGGCCGCACGCTGGCCGAGAAGGTCTGGGCCGACCACCTCGTCGCCAAGGGCGACGACGGCGAGCCCGACCTGATCTACATCGACCTGCACCTGCTGCACGAGGTCACCAGCCCGCAGGCCTTCGACGGACTCCGGATGGCGGGACGCCCGGTGCGCCGCCCCGATCTGACGATCGCCACCGAGGACCACAACACGCCGACGGTCGGCATCCACCTGCCGATCGCCGACCTCACGAGCCGCACCCAGATCGACACGCTGCGCCGCAACGCCGAGGAGTTCGGCGTCCGGCTGCACTCGCTCGGCGACCCCGAGCAGGGCATCGTGCACGTCGTCGGCCCGCAGCTCGGGCTCACGATGCCGGGCATCACGGTCGTCTGCGGCGACTCGCACACCTCCACGCACGGCGCGTTCGGGGCCATGGCGTTCGGCATCGGCACGAGCGAGGTCGAGCACGTGCTCGCCACCCAGACGCTGCCGCTGAAGCCGTTCAAGACGATGGCGATCACGGTCGAGGGCGAGCTGCGACCCGGCGTCACGGCGAAGGACATCATCCTGGCCGTGATCGCGAAGATCGGCACCGGCGGCGGGCAGGGCTACGTGCTCGAGTACCGCGGCTCCGCCATCCGCGCCCTCTCGATGGAGGGCCGGATGACGATCTGCAACATGTCGATCGAGGCAGGCGCCCGCGCCGGCATGGTCGCACCCGACCAGATCACCTACGACTACCTCGAGGGCCGCCCGCACGCGCCGAGCGGCGCTGACTGGGACGCCGCCGTCGCGTACTGGGACACCCTCGCCACCGACGACGACGCCGTCTTCGACGCGGAGGTCTACCTCGACGCCGACGAGCTGGAGCCGTTCGTGACCTGGGGCACCAACCCGGGCCAGGGCGTGTCGCTGTCGCAGCCTGTGCCGTCGCCCGACGAGTTCTCCGACCCGAACGCGAAGGCCGCGGCCGAGCGGGCGCTGGAGTACATGGACCTCCAGGCCGGCACCCCGATGAAGGACATCCGGGTCGACGCCGTGTTCATGGGGTCGTGCACGAACAGCCGCATCGAGGACCTCCGCGCCTTCGCGTCGGTCGTCCGCGGGCGCACGAAGGCCGACGGCGTCCGCGTCATGGTCGTGCCGGGCTCGGCCCGCGTGCGCATCGAGGCGGAGGCCGAGGGGCTCGACAAGGTCTTCACCGACTTCGGCGCCGAGTGGCGCTTCGCCGGATGCTCGATGTGCCTCGGCATGAACCCGGACCAGCTGGCGCCGGGCGAGCGCTGCGCCTCCACGAGCAACCGCAACTTCGAGGGACGCCAGGGCAAGGGCGGCCGCACCCACCTGGTGTCGCCGCTCGTCGCCGCGGCCACCGCCGTGCGCGGCACGCTGTCGAGCCCGTCGGATCTGGAGGGCCTGCCCGATCCGGACCCGGTGGTCCCGGCCGGCGAGGGGGTGCCGGCCTGATGGAGAAGATCAGCACGATCTCGGGCGTCGCGGTGCCGTTCCGCCGCTCCAATGTCGACACCGACCAGATCATCCCGGCCGTGTTCCTCAAGCGGGTCACGAAGACCGGCTTCGAGGACGCGCTGTTCTCGTCATGGCGCCAGGACCCGGACTTCATCATCAACCGGCCCGAGTACGCCGGCGCGCGGGTGCTGCTCGCGGGGCCGGACTTCGGCACGGGATCGAGCCGCGAGCACGCGGTCTGGGCGCTGCGCGACTTCGGCTTCCGCGCGGTGATCAGCCCGCGCTTCGGCGACATCTTCCGCGGCAACTCCGGCAAGCAGGGCCTGCTCGCCGGCACCGTGACCGAGGAGCAGATCGAGACGCTGTGGGCCGCGGTGGAGGCGGCGCCGGGCACCTCGGCGACCGTCGACCTCGGCGCGCGCACCGTGTCCGTCGGCGACCTCGTCGTGCCGTTCGACATCGACGACTACACCCGCTGGCGCCTCATGGAGGGCCTCGACGACATCGGGCTCACGCTCCGGAACGAGGAGCGGATCACCGCGTTCGAGGGCACCCGCGCCGCCTGGCGGCCGACGACCCTCCCCGCGCGCACGGCAGCGGAGTAGCCCTTCCCGCCGGCCGAGTAGCGACGAAGGAGCGTATCGAAGCCCGACCGGGCGGCTTCGATACGACCTCCTCCGTCGGTCTACTCAGCCATCGGCTCGTTCCGTCGCCCGCCCGTCACCGGCGCGGTACCCGGTGTCGGGCGCGTCTTCACCGTCCCGTCACCCGGTCTCGCGAGCCTCGGCGCGTGAGGATGGCGCCGGGTGGGCGGAATCGGTTCTCAGAGGGCGTGTCTCGGCGCGGCCTCCTGATCGGGGCGGCGGCCCTCGTCGTGGCGGGGGTGACGGCGGCGCGGGCGATCCCGACCACGATCGCCGCTGCGCGTCCGGTCGCGACGCTCGCCCGCACGCTGCTGCGCGGGTCGCCGGATGCGCGCGGCTTCCGGCGGCACACGGCCTCCGCCGGCGAGCCCTGGCTCGTGCGCACCGAGCTCGCGTCCGCGGGGGGCGATCGGACGACGCGGCGACGATCGCTCGCGGCCTTCGCCCACTTCACCGACACCCACGTGCAGGACACGCAGTCGCCGGCCCGGTTCGAGTTCCTCGACCGGGCCGATCTGTTCTCCGGGGGCGAGGCGCTGCCGGCGTCGTACCGGCCTCAGGAGCTGCTCGGCACCCAGGTCGTCGACGCCACCGTCCGCGCGGTCCGCGCGCTCGGCGCCGGCCCGGCGACCGGTGCGCCCATCGGCTTCGCGGTGAGCACCGGCGACGCGACCGACAACTGCCAGCACAACGAGCTGCGCTGGTCGATCGACCTGCTCGACGGCACCCCGATCACGCCGGACAGCGGCGAGCACGGCCGGTTCCAGGGCGTCGCGGACGACGACGCCGAGCACTACGACCCCTACTACTGGCACCCGGAGCCGCCGGCCGGCGCGGAGGTCGACGTGCCGCGGGCCCGCCACGGCTTCCCGGAGGTGCCGGGCCTGCTCGCCGCCGCGACGCGCGCGTTCACGCCCGCCGGCCTCGGCATCCCCTGGTACGCCGTGCACGGCAACCACGACGCGCTGCTCGGCGGCATCTTCCCGCTCACCGACGCCGCGCGGCGGCTTGCCGTCGGCGGCCTCAAGCCGACCGGACTGCCGGACGGCATGCCGGGGGAGGAGTTCGTCGAGCGGCTCACGGCCGGTGACGACAGCCCCCTCGACGAGCTGCCGATGCGCCCCGTCGCCGCGGACGCGGCCCGCCGGCTGGTCAGCCGCGCCGAGGTCGTCGACGAGCACTTCGCCACCTCGGGCGCCCCGGTCGGCCACGGCTTCACGGACGAGAACCGCAGCGCCGGCACGGCGTACTACGCGCACGACTGGACGACGCCCGACGGCGCCCGTGTGCGGCTGATCGCGCTCGACACGGTCGACGAGTGGGGCGGCGCCGCGGGGTCGCTCGATGCCGCGCAGTTCGCGTGGCTCCGCGACACGCTGGCCTCGGAGCGCGCCGTGCCGACGATCGTGCTGAGCCACCACACCAGCGCCTCGATGGACAACGCCGTCACCGGTCCGCGCGCCGGTGCGCGGGTGCTCGGCGGCCGGGTCGCCGCGCTGCTGCTGCAGCATCCGCAGGTGCTGCTCTGGGTCAACGGCCACACGCACCGCAACCGGCTGACGCCGCACCGCGCCGCCGACCGGCCGGGCGGCTTCTGGGAGATCACGACGGCGAGCCATCTCGACTGGCCGCAGCAGGTGCGCGCGATCGAGCTGGCCGATAACGGCGACGGCACCGTCTCCGTCTTCTGCACGATGCTCGACAGCGCCGCGCCGGCGCGCTGGGACGGCTCCCTCGACGACACCCTCGCGCTCGCCGCCCTGTCGCGCGAGCTCGCCGCGAACGACCCGCAGCTCGACGGGGTCGTCGACCGCAAGCGCGGCGACGTGCAGGACCGCAACGTGGAGCTGCTCCTGCCGGCGCCGACCGGCATCGCCCTCTGAGGGCCGCCCGCGTGCCGATCGCGGCGCACCCGCCCCGATCGCGACCCTGCGATTACACTCGGGAGGTCCGCCCGCGGCTGCGTGCCGCGGGCACGCACCAGGTCCCGATCGGGGAGGGGCACTCGATGACAGGTGGTTCAGTGGATCGTTCGGCGCTCTCGTCTCTCGACACGGACTCGCGCAAGGCCGGCGAGCGGGTCGGCCTCAAGCACGACCGCATCGTCATCCACGGCGGCAAGCCGCTGACCGGCCGCATCCGCGTGCGCGGCGCGAAGAACCTGGTGACGAAGGCGATGGTGGCCGCGCTGCTGGCCGAGTCGCGCAGCGTGCTCTCCGACGTGCCGAACATCAGCGAGATCGGCGTCGTCCGCGGCATGCTCGGCGCCTACGGCGTCGACGTGGCGAGCCCGGAGGACGGCGTGCTCGTGCTCGACCCGACGAACGTCGAGCGCGCGCAGTTCCACGAGATCGACGCGCTCGCCGGCTCCAGCCGCATCCCGATCCTGTTCTGCGGCCCGCTGCTGCACCGCCTCGGCGAGGCGCTCATCCCCGACCTCGGCGGCTGCCGCATCGGCGACCGCCCGATCGACTTCCACATGGATGCGCTGCGCGCGTTCGGCGCCGTCGTCGACAAGAGCTACGAGGGCATCCGCATCACCGCCCCGAACGGCCTCCACGGCGCGAACATCGAGCTGCCCTACCCGTCGGTCGGCGCGACCGAGCAGGTGCTGCTCACCGCGGTGCGGGCGAAGGGCGTCACCGAGCTGAAGAACGCGGCGATCGAGCCCGAGATCATGGACCTCGTCGCGATCCTCCAGAAGATGGGCGCCATCATCTGGATGGAGCCGAACCGCACCATCTTCATCGAGGGCGTCGAGCACCTCGACGGCTACACCCACACGGCGATCTCCGACCGCAACGAGGCCGCGAGCTGGGCCTCCGCCGCGCTCGCCACCCGCGGCGACATCGTCATCGAGGGCGCCCGCCAGCCCGAGCTCATGACGTTCCTCAACGTGTTCCGCAAGGCCGGCGGCCGGTTCGAGGTGCTCGCGGACGGCATCCGCTTCTGGCACCCGGGCGGCGACCTGAAGCCGGTGCAGGTCGAGACGGATGTGCACCCCGGGTTCATGACCGACTGGCAGCAGCCGCTCATCGTCGCGCTGACCCAGGCCGTCGGCGTCTCCGTCGTGCACGAGACCGTGTACGAGAACCGGTTCGGCTTCACCGACGCGCTCGTCGAGATGGGCGCCGACATCGTCGTGCACCAGGACGGGCTCGAGTCGGTCACGCGCCGCGTGCCGCGTCGTCCGCTCGAGCAGGCCGCGGTCGTCACCGGCCCGTCGGCGCTGCACGGCGCCGAGGTGCGCGTGCCCGACCTCCGCGGCGGGTTCAGCTACCTCATCGCCGCGCTCGCGGCATCCGGCACCTCCACCGTGTCGAACCTCGGCATCATCAGCCGCGGCTACGAGCACTTCGTCGACAAGCTCTCGGCGCTCGGCGCCGAGTTCGAGTTCGAGGGCTGAGCTCAGGAGATGGCTGGCGACGACGCCGGACGCGCGCCCGCGAAGCGCTCGACGGAGCACATCGCGCGCTGGCGGTTCGCACGGTCGATCGCGGTGCCGGTGGTGGAGTCGATCGCACCGCTGCGCATCCAGCATGGCGAGAAGCTGCCGACGGAGGGCGCGTTCATCCTCGCCCCGAACCACATCACCGACTTCGATCCACTGGTCATGGGCGTGACGGTGCTCAAGCTCGGCCGCATCCCGCGGTTCCTCGCGAAGGCGTCGCTGTTCAAGGTGCCGATCATGGGCAACCTGCTCCGCTGGCTCGGCCAGATCCCGGTGGAGCGCGCGTCGAAGCGCGGCCCCGACCCGCTGCGTGCGGCGAAGATGATCACCCAGAAGGGCTGGGGCGTGATCATCTACCCGGAGGGCACGCTCACCCGCGAGCCCGACCTGTGGCCGATGCGCGGCAAGTCGGGGGCGATCCGCGCCGCGCTCGACGCCGGCATCCCGATCATCCCGGCCGCGCACTGGGGTGCCGATAAGGTGATGCCGCGCTGGTCGAAGAAGATCAACGTGTTCCCGCGGCACCCGGTCGACGTGATCATCGGCGACCCGCTGGACCTGTCGCCGTGGCAGGACGCCCCGCGCACCAAGGAGACCTACGACGCGGCTACCGAGGCGCTGATGGCGGAGATCACCCGGCTGGTCGAGCACCTCCGCGGCGAGACCGCGCCGCCGGGGCGCTGGGATCCGTCCGAGCACGGTCAGACGGAGTTCGGGCGGCCATAGCCTCGCAGGCGAGGTCGTGACACGATCGTGATCGATCCTCCGGGTGGTCCCCGACGACGACCCCGCATCCGCTCATCGACGATCGCCGTGTGAACCTCCGCCCCGTCGCCGCGTGCTCCGCCGCACTGCTCGCCCTCGGGCTCGCCGGCTGCGCGGCCGCCGCGCCCGTCCCCGCTCCGGCGACCTCGAGCCCGACCCCGTCGCCAACCGTGCGGGCCGTCGATGCGCCGCAGACCTACCTCGATCTCGCGTGCGACGACCTGACGACGCCGGCTGCGCTGCGGTCGGCGACCGGTGCGGACCTCACCGCGTTCGACGACTTCTCCGACCCGGCGATCGGGTGGCTCTGGGGCGACCCGGGCGCCGAGATGCAGCAGATCGGCGGACTCGACTGCTTCTGGACACAGGCAGGGGCGCCGTCGCTCGTGACCTTCGACTCGTCGAAGCCGGAGCTCCGGGTCCGGGTGGCGGAGGGTCCCGATTCGGCGGCGAAGCAGGCGCGATGGGATGACGTCTACGCGGACGACTATCTCCCGGGCACCGGCATCTACTGCAGTCCGATCGACGACTCGGGGCCCGACTACTGCTCGTACTCCGCGCTGGTCGGCGATCGCGCCTGGATCCTCGCCGAGGTGTGGCTGCTGCCGTCAGACCGCAGCAGCACCGAGGCGGTGAGCAGGCAGGCGATGCCGCTGTTCGACGGACTGCGATCGGCCGTCGAGCAGGCAGCACGGCGCAGCGGATGGGCGGCCTGGTCGTCGCCGGCCGTCGACGCGACGTGCCGGAACTATTCGGCGGGGGTCGACCTTGACGCCATCCTGCAGCCGACCGCCGGAGACGCGGTCATGTGGAGCAACCTCGACGGCCCGCAGGTCGATCCGCGACTGGCCGTCGACGGCAGCTCGTTCGGCGCCGGCTGCTCGCTCGAGGTCGGCTCTGAGGTCTCGGTCGGCGGCATCCGGGTTGTCGGCGGCGGTGCCTGGATGCTGCCGCGTCTGGTCGGCGGCCGTGATGCCGAGGCGGTCGACGTGCCCGGAGCGCCGAGCGGGTCGACCGCGGTCCTGCGTCGTTCCGCGACCGGCTCCGCGGAGGTCGCGATGGCCGCCCGCGGCGACCTGCTTGTGGTCTCGCTGTGGCACCCGGATGCCGCCCAGGCCTCCGGGGGCGGCTTCTCAGCCGACGTCCGGGATGCGGTCGTCGAGCTCGCCGGCCAGTTCGCGGCGCGCCTCTGACGCCGGAGGCGGTCACTCCACGGGCTGTGCGGATGCCGGCGGCGTCGGCAGCGCCTCCCGGGAGAGCAGCGTCGCGCCGACCACCGCCGACGGCATGATCACGACCGCGCCGCCGGGCACGAGGAAGCAGAGCTGCACGGCGATGCCGAACCCGAGCTGCTCAGCGCCGCGACCGCGCAGCAGTGCACGCCGGGCCTCACCGCGGATTCCGCGCGCCTCGAGCGGACGCGAGATCAGCTCCGCCGCCAGCAGGCGCCCCGAAAGCACGACGCCGACGACCACGCCGAGCACCGAGCCGACGACCGGCACGAACCCGAGCAGCGCGGTGAGCACGGCCACGCCGATGCCGCCGAGCACGAGCAGGAGCGCGTCGCCGACGGCGTTCCAGAATCCGAGGCCGCCGTCCGGCACCGGTCCGCCGGCCCGCTCCTCCGCGGCCCGCTGGATGCGCTCGTAGAACGGATCGCCGACCGCGAGGGTCAGTCCGGTGAACGCCGCGACCGCGATCCACAGCGCCCCGAGCACGAGGCCGAGCCCGACGACGGCCCGCGCGAGGTCCTGCCACGGCGCGCCCCAGCCGTCCGCGAACGGCGTGAGCGCCACGGCAAGCGCCGGCGCGGCGGCCGCGAGGGCGATGAGCGCGGCGACGAGCGCCGCGGAGACGATGAGCGCCGGCAGCAGCCCGAGCAGCATGGCGCCCGGACGCGTGCGCCACAGCCCGAAGCCGCGGAACGGCAGCGACGCCCCGTGCAGCATCCGTCGGACCGCGCCGGGTCGCCGCACCCGGCTCTGCGCTCCCGTCACCCGGCAAGGCTATGCCGCACAATGAGGGAGATGCCTCCCACCGCTCCGTCCCGCCGCGTCGCCGTCCTCGGTGCCGGCTCGTGGGGCACGACGTTCGCCAAGGTCCTCGCCGACGGCGGCGCGCAGGTCAGCCTGTGGGCGCGCCGCCCCGAGCTCGCCCGCGAGATCAGCCAGGCGCACCGCAACAGCGACTACCTCCGCGGCATCGACCTGCCGCGCTCCCTGTGGGCGAGCGCGAGCCTGCCGGAGGTGCTCGAGGGGGCCGAGCAGGTCTACCTGTCGGTGCCGAGCCAGACGCTCCGCGAGAACCTGCGCATCGTGCGCGACCTCGTCCCCTCGGATGCGATCCTCGTCTCGCTCATGAAGGGCGTCGAGCGCGGCAGCCGCATCCGGATGAGCGAGGTCGTCGCCGACGAGCTCGGCTGCGGTCCGGAGCGGATCGCGGTCGTGTCGGGCCCCAACCTCGCGCTCGAGATCGCGAAGGAGCAGCCGACGGCCGCGGTCGTCGCCGCGAGCACGGTGGCGACCGCGTCCGCCGTGGCCCGGGTCGCGAGCAACGACTACTTCCGCACCTTCGTCACGACCGACGTCATCGGCACCGAGTACGGCGGCGTGCTGAAGAACCTCATCGCGGTGGCGATCGGCGTCGTCGACGGCGTCGGCTACGGCGAGAACACGAAGGCCTCGATCATCACGCGGGGCCTGGTCGAGATGACCGACTTCGCCGTCGCCTACGGCGCGCATCCGGACACGCTGGTCGGCCTGGCCGGTCTCGGCGACCTCATCGCCACCTGCGGATCGCCGCTCTCGCGCAACAACACCGCCGGGCGCCTGCTCGGGCAGGGGCTGCCGTACGCGGACGTCGTGGCCCAGATGAAGCAGACCGCCGAGGGGCTCGCGTCGATCGCCCCGGTGCTCGAGCTCGCCGCGGAGCGCGGCGTGGAGATGCCGATCGTCAGCCAGGTCGCCGAGGTGCTCGCCGGTACGCTGGATCCGCGCGACATCGCTCCGCACCTGACCGTCGACACGGGGGCACCGCAGGGCGAGTAGTCCGCCGTCGCAGACGCCCATCCGGGCCGAGAGAGACGGGCCGAGAGAGACACCGAGGAGCCGCATGATCCGAGTCGCCCTGCTGTTCGGCGGACGATCGAGCGAGCACGCGATCAGCTGCGCCACCGCCGGCGGCGTGCTCGGCGCGATCGACCGCGAGCGCTTCGAGGTGGTGCCGGTCGGCATCACGTCCGAGGGCGCCTGGACGCTGCAGCCGGATGACGCGTCCGCGCTCGCGCTCTCGCCGGAGCTGCCGAGCGTCACCGACAACGGCTCGCGGGTCTCGCTGCCGGAGTCGACGGCGACGCGCGAGTGGCGGGTGACGCATCCGGACGGGCGGATCGAGTCGCTCGGCGAGATCGACGTCGCCTTCCCGCTGCTGCACGGTCCGTTCGGCGAGGACGGCACGGTGCAGGGCGCGCTCGAGCTCGTCGGCGTGCCCTACGTCGGCAACGGCGTGCTGGCCAGCGCGCTCGGCATGGACAAGCACTACACGAAGACCGTGCTGCGGGCCGCGGGCGTCGAGGTGGCGCCCTGGGTGACCGTGACGCCCCGCTCCTGGAGCGAGCAGCGCGAGGTCTGGGAGCGCCGCATCCGCTCGCTCGGACGCCCGGCGTTCGTGAAGCCCGCCCGCGCCGGCTCGAGCGTCGGCGTGAGCAAGGTCTCCGACTGGTCGGAGCTGGATGCCGCGCTCGCCGCCGCCTTCGAGCACGACAGCCGGGTGCTGGTCGAGGCGGCGATCGAGGGCCGCGAGCTCGAGTGCGCCGTGCTGTCCGGCCGTGACGGCGAAGGCCCCCGCGTCTCGGTGGCGGGCGAGATCCGCATCACCGGGCGCGAGTTCTACGACTTCGAGGCGAAGTACCTCGACGCGCCCGGTATCGAGCTGGTCTGCCCGGCCGATCTGACCCGCCGCCAGCAGACCGAGATGCAGCGCATCGCGGCACGGTCGTTCGAGGCGATCGGCGGCGAGGGCCTCGCCCGCGTCGACTTCTTCTTCACCGGCACGTCGTTCGTCGTGAACGAGATCAACACGATGCCCGGGTTCACGCCGATCTCGATGTTCCCGGCGTGCTGGATCGCCTCCGGGCTCAGCTACGCCGACCTCATCGCCGAGCTCATCGAGCTCGGCCGGCTCGCCGTCCGCTGATCAGTTCAGCGTGTCCTCGACGGACTCGCACTTCAGCCCGTTCGACTTCGTCTCGCGCACCGCGTCGGTGAGGTCGTAGAGCACGTTGCCCGGCGACGCGTCCTTCCCCTGCTGGATCGCGACGTCGACGGCCGGCTCGCGGCCGTAGGTCGTGAACACGTAGAGCGGCTTCGCGGAGTCGTCACGCAGCCAGAACACGCCGTTCACCTCGACGCACGGCAGAGCGGACACCCGCGGAACGGCGACGCCGCAGGTCAGCAGCACCTTCTCCGGGTCGCCCCATGCGCCGGTCGCCTGGGCGTCGGTCTCGCGCTCGGCGAGGCCGCCCGCGGTCGGCGGGAGGTGCACGGTCACCTGCGCGCAGAGCGGATCGTTCGACCCGCCGGCGGCCTTCGCCGCGACGACCGGCGTGCATCCCGCCAGCAGCAGGGCGACGGGGAGGAGCGCAACGGCGCAGACGGCGGCGGGGCGGCGGGACATCCTCGCCAGGCTACCCTCGGAGCATGTCGGAGGATGCCGTGAGCGACGCCGCCGACACCCTCTCGGAGCTCGGCGAGGGCGCCGTCCTGGCGCGCATCCTGCCCCGCCTGCCGCGCGGCTCGGCGACCGCGATCGGGCCGGGGGACGACGCCGCCGTGATCGGCGCCGCGGACGGCCGGATCGTCGCCACGACCGACACGATGGTGCACGGCCCGGACTTCCGCCTCGCCTGGTCGACGCCGTTCGATCTCGGCTGGAAGGCCGCCGCCACGAACCTCGCCGACGTCGCCGCGATGGGCGCGACGCCGACCGCCCTCCTGGTCGCTCTCGCGGCGCCCGGCTCGACGCCGGTCGCCGACCTCGAGGCGCTCGCCGACGGGCTGCGCGAGGCCTGCGCCGCGCTCGCGCCCGGCTGCGGCGTCGTCGGCGGCGACCTGACGGTGTCCGACACGTTCACGATCGCCGTCACCGCGCTCGGCGACCTCGGCGGCCGCCCCCCGGTGCTCCGCTCCGGTGCGCGGCCGGGCGACCTCGTCGCCGTCGCGGGCCCGCTCGGACTCGCGGCCCGGGGCCTCGCCCTGCTGTTCGCGCGCGCGGTCGATGCCGACGGCGCCCCGGATGCCGCGGCGGCCGTCGCCGTCCGCTCCGCCGAGCCCGAGCTCGTCGGCGCGCAGCTCGCACCCCGCCCCCCGATCGCCGTGGGCGTGTCGGCGGCACAGGCGGGCGCGACCGCGATGCTCGACCTCAGCGACGGCCTGCTGCTCGACGCGCGCCGGGTGTCCGCCGCGTCCGGCGTGCGGATCGACCTCGACCCGCTCGACGACGCGGCGGCCCTGGCCGGCGGCGAGGACCACAGCCTGCTCGCCTGCTTCCCGCCCGACGCCGTGCTGCCGACGGGGTTCCGGGTGATCGGGCGGGTGCTCGACGGCGCCGGCGTGACCGTGGCGGGGGAGCCCGTCGAGGGCCGCGGCGGCTGGGATCCCTACGCGGACTGGTCGGGCGCCGCGGGCTGAGCCGCGCCGGCCGTGCGCGGCCGCGCCGCGGCATCCGGATCGGCGACCGCCCAGTAGACGGCCGTCTCGCCGTAGTCCTTCCGGCGTTCGAACGCGATGCCGTCAGGCCATTCCGGCTCGGGATCGCGCGCGGAGCGCTCGACCACGACCACGGCCTCCGGCGACAGCCGCGCCACGAGCGCCTCGAGGTTGTGCCGCAGCTCCACGGCGCCGAGCTCGTACGGCGGGTCGAGGAACACCAGGTCCCAGGTCGCGCCGGCGCCGCCGAGGAACGACTGCACCGGCTGGCCGAGCACGCTGATCTCGAGCGCGGTGCCGCGCGGGGCGGACCGCCGCACCAGCGCTGCGTTGTCGCGGCCGATCCGGGTGGCGCCGTTGGCCCGGTCGACCAGGGTGACGCTGACCGCGCCGCGCGAGGCGGCCTCCAGCCCGAGCGCGCCCGTGCCGGCGTACAGATCGAGCACGCGGGCGCCCTCGACGGCGTCGCGCGCGACCAGCGCGCTGAACACCGCCTCCCGCACCCGATCGCTCGTCGGGCGGGTGCCGGCGGTCGGGACCCGGAGCTGCAGGGACCCGGCCCAGCCGCCGATGATGCGCGTCACGCGTCCATTCTCCCGGTCGTTCGCCGGCCGGGCATACGATGCGCTCCGTGACGGACCTCAAGACGCTCCCCGCCAGCGTGCTCAAGGACGTCGTGTACGAGCACGGCGAGAAGCTTGCGACCCCCGACAGCTTCGCGGAGACGTTCCGCCTGCTGGCGGAGCATCCGGACGCCCTGGCGTGGATCGGCATGCTGAAGCCGGCGGAGGCGGACCTCCGCGCGCTCGCCGAGGAGTTCGATCTGCATCCGCTCGCCATCGAGGACGCGGTGACCGCGCACCAGCGGGCGAAGATCGAGAGCTACGACGACACCCGCTTCATGGTGCTGCGCGCCGCCTACTACGACGATGCCCGCGAGCGGATCGACTTCGGCGAGCTGCACGTGTTCAGCGGCGCCAACTTCGTGATCACGGTGCGGCACGGCGAGTCGCCGAAGCTGACGCCGGTGCGCGAGCGGATGGAGTCGATGCCGGAGGCGTTCTCCGAGGGGGCGGAGGCGGTCGTCTACGCGATCGTCGACGCCGTGGTCGACGGCTACTTCCCGGTCGTGAAGGGCCTCGCCGAGGACATCGACCAGATCGAGACCCAGGTGTTCGACGGCGACCCCGAGGTGTCGCGCCGCATCTACCAGCTCAACCGCGAGGTGATCGAGTTCGAGCGAGCGGTGACGCCGCTGCTGGGCATCGTGGACGCGCTCAGCGCCGGCTGGGTCGACGGCTCGGCGTCGGAGAAGCTCGAGGAGTACCTCCGCGACGTAGCCGACCACGTCGTGCAGGTGAAGGAGCGCCTCGACGAGTTCCGCGACCTGCTGCGCGACATCCTCGTCGTGAACACGAACCTCGTCGGCCAGCGCCAGACGGAGGAGGCGGCCCAGCTCAGCGCGGCGGCCAACCGGCAGGCGGAGGAGGCGCGGCGCATCTCCGGCTGGGCTGCGATCCTGTTCGTGCCGAGCATCATCGGCTCGATCTACGGCATGAACTTCAAGCACATGCCGGAGCTGTCCTGGACGTTCGGCTACCCGTTCGCCCTCGCCCTCATGCTCGGCTCGGGGGTGGTGCTGTGGTTCGTGTTCAAGCGGCGCGGCTGGCTCTAGCGCTGTGCACCCCGCCGGTCCGAGTCCCGCGCCGCCGGTAGCCTTCCGGATGTGACCGACCCGCTCGACGCGAAGCTCTCGGGCGCGCTCGGGGCGCGCACCGCGGGGGCGATGGACCGCGCGCTCGGGCTGAAGACGGTCGGCGACCTGCTCGCGCACTACCCGCGCCGGTACGCCCGCCGCGGGGAGCTGACCGCGCTCGCGACGCTCGCGATCGGCGAGGACGTGACGATCGTCGCCGAGGTGCGCAAGGTCAACGAGCGCTCCATGCGCCAGCGCCGCGGCAGCATCCTCGAGGTGGAGATCGGCGACGGCACCGGCATCCTCACGCTGACGTTCTTCAACCAGTCCTGGCGCTCGCAGCAGCTGCGTCCGGGCGTGCGCGGCATCTTCGCCGGCAAGGTGGGCGACTACCGCGGGCAGCGGCAGCTTGCGCACCCCGACTACGAGCTGTTCGACGCCGACGATCCGCGCGCGCAGACCAGCGCCGACGACCCCGCCGCGAAGCGCTGGGCCGAGCAGCCGATCCCGATCTACCCCGCCACCTCGACGGTCGCGAGCTGGCAGATCGCCAAGGCGATCGGCGTGATCCTCGACACGCTGCCGGCGATCGACGACCCGGTGCCGGAGTCCGTGCGCACCGAGCGCGGGCTGGTCTCGTGGCACCGCGCGCTCGGCCTCATCCACCGCCCCGAGACGCTCGCCGACGCGGGCCGCGCGCGCGACTCGCTCCGGTTCCAGGAGGCGTTCGTGCTGCAGGCGGCGCTGCTGCGACAGCGGGCCGAGCGGCGTGCGGAGCCCGCGACGCCCCGCGTCCCGGGCGCGATCCTCGAGGGCTTCGACGCCGCCCTGCCGTTCGAGCTGACCGCCGACCAGGCGCTCGTGGGGGAGGAGATCGCCCGCGACCTCGCGGACGGCGTGCCCATGAACCGGCTCGTGCAGGGCGAGGTCGGCTCGGGCAAGACCCTGGTCGCGCTGCGGGCGATGCTCGCGGTCGCGCAGTCGGGCGGCCAGTCCGCGCTGCTCGCGCCCACCGAGGTGCTGGCCGCCCAGCACCTCCGCTCGATCACCCGCACCCTCGGACCGGACCTCGCGGCGCGGCTGCGCCCGACCCTCGTCACGGGACAGCTCAGCGCGGCCGAGCGGCGGCGCGCGCTGCTCGCGGCGGCCTCGGGCGGCGCCGCGATCGTCGTCGGCACCCACGCGCTGCTCGGCGACACGGTGCAGTTCGCCGATCTCGGGCTCGTCGTCGTCGACGAGCAGCACCGCTTCGGCGTCGACCAGCGCGAGGCGCTGCGGCTGAAGGGGCGCACGCCGCACGTGCTCGTGCTCACGGCCACGCCCATCCCGCGCACCGTCGCGATGACCGTGTTCGGCGACCTCGACACGTCCGTCATCGCGCAGCTGCCGGCCGGCCGCTCGCCGATCGCCTCCTTCGCGGTCGCGCTGAGCGACCACCCGGGGTGGCAGAGCCGCATCTGGGAGCGGATGTCGGAGGAGCTCGCGCAGGGGCGCCAGGCCTTCGTCGTCTGCCCCGCCATCGACCAGAAGACGGTGGAGGACGACGACCTCCCGCCGGACGTCGAGCTCGCCGAGGGCGCGCCGCCGACCGCCGCGGTGCTGACGGTCGTCGAGGAGGTGCGCCGGAATCCGCTGCTCGCCGGGCGCCGCATCGAGCCGCTGCACGGGCGGATGTCGAGCGAGGAGAAGGACTCGGTCATGCGCGCGTTCGCGGCCGGCGACATCGACGTGATCGTCGCGACGACGGTGATCGAGGTCGGCGTCGACGTGCCGAACGCCTCGACCATGGTGGTGCTCGACGCGGACCGCTTCGGCGTCTCCCAGCTGCACCAGCTGCGCGGCCGCGTCGGCCGGGGCAGCGTGCCCGGCCTGTGCCTGTTTGTGACCTACGCGGAGGCGGAGTCCGTCGCCCGCGAGCGCGTCGAGGCGGTCGCGGCGACGACCGACGGGTTCGAGCTCGCGAACGTCGACCTGGAGCTGCGCCGCGAGGGCGACGTGCTCGGCCGCGCGCAGTCCGGCGGACGCTCCTCGCTCCGACTGCTCCGGGTCGCGAAGGACGGCGACCTCATCGCGGAGGCGCGCGAGGCCGCGGCGGCGGTGCTCGACGAGGACCCGGCCCTGGCGGCGCATCCGGCGCTCGGCGGCGCGCTCGCACGTCGGCTCGACGAGGCCGAGGCCGCCTTCCTGGCGAAGGGCTGAACCCTCGACGCAAGTGCGGCGGGCTCAGACCGGGGCGATCCGGTGGTTCTGCAGGTGCTCGTAGACGACGGAGGTGCGCACGTCGGCCACCTCCGCGCGCTCCGTGAGCCGGTCGATCACGAAGGCGTAGAGGGCCTCGTTGTCGGGCACCGCGACGTGCACGAGGAAGTCCTCGCTACCCGAGGTGACGAACAGCCCGAGCACGTCGGGCAGCGTGCCCGCCCAGTCGCGGAACGCCTCGATGTTCTCGCGCGACGGGGGTCGGATGCGCACGGCGATGAGCGCCTGCACCGGCCGTCCGATCTCGCCGAGCGCCACTTCCAGCCGGGCCGCGCGGATGACGCCGCGACGGCGCAGGGAGCGCGTGCGATCCAGCGCGGTCGTCGGCGAGACGCCGACGCGCGCGGCCACGTCGCGGTTCGTCATCCGTGCATCCGACTGCAGCGCGGCCAGGATCGCCGTATCAAGTGCGTCGAGATCGGCCATCGAGTATGCTCCTCCGTACGGATGACGGGCCGTCGGATGAGGACCCGCCGATCCGCCTAGCATCGCACCTCGTGAGCGCACAGAGCACCAGCCCCACCCGCGTCGGCTTCGAGCCCGACGAGATCGACCTCACGTTGTCGACTCGGGACGCGCGGCTGAAGTGGGTCGTCGTCGTGGACGCGGACGTCGCTCCCGGACGTGCCGTCAACGCGGCGATCTGCGCGGCCGCCGCGACGGTCGTCGGCGTCGATGGGCTGCTCGGACCCGCGGCGACCGACGCGGACGGGGTGCTGCACGCGGGACTGCCGTGGGTCGGCTGCACCGTGCTCGCGGCGCCGGCGGCGAAGCTCGCGGCGATCCGGCGGAAGGCGCTCGGCTCGGAGGGCGTGCACCTCGCGGACATGCCCGCCGCAGCGCAGGAGACCCGCGTCTACGCCGACTGGATCTCGACGATGGCCGGCACGCCCGAATCCGATCTCCGCACGCTCGCGATCAGCATGGTCGGCCCGCGCAACCGGATCGACCGCCTCGTCGGCGGCCTCCCGCTGCTCGGCTGAATCGGCGGCGCGGACACGTCTGCGGGAATTCCGACCGCACGAGGGACCATTCCCCTCGACGGGCCGGATTCTCCGCAGACGTGTCCGCGGATGCGTCCGCCCTCCGCTGATCCGCCTGGCGGCGCATCCCGTCGGCCCGAACCCGCCGAGACCTCGATAGGCTCGCACGGTGAGCCGGATCGCCGTCGTCCCCGGGTCGTTCGACCCCGTCACCCTCGGGCACCTCGATGTCATCGAGCGCGCGGCCCGCATCTTCGACGAGCTGCACGTGCTCGTCGTGCACAACCCTGGCAAGACCGCGCTGCTGCCGATCGCGCAGCGCGTCTCGCTCATCCAGGACTCGATCGCCGACGCCGGCATCAAGGGCGAGATCCTCGTGACGAGCTGGAGCGTCGGGCTGCTGGTCGACTACTGCACGGATGTCGGCGCGAGCGTACTCGTGAAGGGCATCCGCTCGCAGGTCGACGTGGCCTACGAGACGCCGATGGCGATCGTGAACCGCAATCTCGCGGGCGTCGAGACCGTCTTCATGCTCCCCGACCCGGCGCACGCGCACGTGTCGAGCTCGCTCGTGCGGCAGGTGGCGTCGCTCGGCGGCGCCGTGGCGCCGTACGTGCCGAAGCCGGTCGCCGACTACCTCGAGGCGCCGCGCTGATGCGGGTCGCCATCGCGGGCGGGCACGGCAAGATCGCGCTGCTGCTGGAGCGGATCCTCGCCGAGGGCGGGCACGAGAGCGTCGCGCTGATCCGCAACCCGGACCACGCGGACGACGTGCGCGCCGCCGGCGCGGAGCCGGTCGTCGTCGACCTCGAGCGCACCGACGCCGCGACGCTCGCCGGGCACCTGCAGGGCGTCGACGCGGTGGTCTTCGCCGCCGGCGCCGGGCCGGGCAGCACGGCCGACCGCAAGCTCACCGTCGACCGCGACGCCGCCATCCTGCTCGCCGACGCGGCGCGCGCGGCCGGCATCCGCCGCTACGTGCTCGTCTCCGCGATCGGCGCCGACACGTTCGACCCCGACTCCGACGACGTGTTCCAGATCTACCTCCGCGCGAAGTCGGAGGCCGACGCCGCGATCCGCGCGCGCGACGACCTCGACTGGACGGTCGTGCGCCCGGGCGGGCTCACCGACGAGGCGGGCTCCGGCCTCGTCGCCGTGGGGGAGACCCTGACCCGCGGGTCGGTGCCGCGCGCCGACGTGGCCGCGGTGATCGCGGTGCTGCTGGAGAGCGGCAGCGCGGTACGCGAGCAGTTCGAGCTGACGAGCGGCCCGGAGCCGATCGCGCAGGTGCTCTGAGTGCGGCGTCCCGGCTCGGTCGTCGCCGCCTTCGTGTTCTGGGTGGCCGGCCCGCTGCTCAACCTGGTGAGCGCGATCGTCATCGTCAGCACGGCGCGCGTCGTCGGCGACGTGGTGATGGTGGCGCTCATCCTCGCGATCGTGCTCGCGCTGATCCAGCTCGCGTTCGCGTACCTGATGTTCCGCGGCAGGAACTGGGCGCGCATCGTGCTGACCGTGTTCACGGCCGTGCAGCTGCTCGTCGCGATCGCGAACGCGGCCACCACCGGCGGCGTGAACTGGGCGGGACTGGCGCTGCTCACCACCGGTACGGTGCTGATGTACACCCCGACCGCGGCGGAGTTCTTCAGGAGGCGCTGATGCGCATCGAGCTGACCAGCGTGCACGTCACCGACCAGGCTGCGGCGCTCGACGTCTACACCCGCGTGCTCGGGTTCGCGGTGGCGGACGACATCCCGATCGGCGAGGACCGCTGGCTGACCGTGGTCGCCCCGGACCAGCCGGACGGGCCGAAGCTGCTGCTCGAGCCCAGCGGGCATCCCGCGGCCGCCGCCTACATGGCGGCGCTGCACGCGGACGGCATCCCCGCCGTCTCGTTCGCCGTCGACGACCTGGCCGCCGAGCACGAGCGGATCGCCGCGCTCGGGCTGACCTTCGCGCAGCCGCCGATGGACGTCGGCCCGGTGCTCATCGCGGTGCTCGACGACACGGTCGGCAACCTCGTGCAGCTCGTGCAGGACAAGGGCGACGCCGCGGAGCCGCCGGCGCTCTGAGGTCCGCGGCCCGCCACGAGCCGGGGTGCCTGCTCAGCCCGCGGAAGCCCCGTCGACCCGGCGGCGGTGCCGCTCGGTGAGCTCCGTCATGCGCCCGAGCAGCGCGGCCATCGCGTCGAGCTGCGCCGCGGGGAGGTCGTCGAACAGCGCGGTACCCTCGGCGACGAGCGGGCCGTAGGCGTCCCAGGTGCGGGCGCGGCCCTCCTCCGTCAGCTCGACGAGCACCCGGCGGCGGTCGGCCGCGTCGGGGAACCGGCGCACCAGCCCCTTCCGCTCCAGGCGGTCGACGAGCGCGGTGGTGGCGGCGGGACGGAGGCCGGCGGCGACCGCGAGCTCGCCCGCCGTGTGCGGCCCCTCCGTCAGCCAGTCGAGGCAGCGGAGGTCGGCCGGCCCGAGGCCCAGCGCACGGCCGACGGCGTCGTCGAAGGACTGCGTGGCGCGCTGGTAGCGCTGCATCGCGAGGCCGACGCCCGCGATGGCGGCTTGACGATCCGGCGCCATCGTGTCATCCTTTCGAAAATCGAAAGATTCGAGATCTGTAAGGAAGGGTAGCGCGATGCGGGCGATCGTGGTCGGAGGAGGCATCGCCGGTCCGGCGACGGCACTGGCACTGGGGGCGGTCGGCATCGACGCCGTCGTGCTCGAGGCGGACGGGCCGGATCGGGCCGCGCGCGGCTCGTGGTTCACGATCGCGCCGAACGGCGTCGCCGCGCTGCAGGAGCTCGGGGCGCTCGAGTCCGTGCGCCCGCTCGGCGTGCCGACGCGGACGAACATCATGGTCGGCGCCACCGGCCGGGAGCTCGGGCGGCTGTCGCTCGGGCGTCCGCTCGACGACGGCACCGCCGCGCTGTCGTTCCGGCGGCCGCAGCTCGCCGCCGCCCTCGCCGCCGAGGCCCGCCGCCGCGGCATCGAGGTGCGCGAGGAGGCGCGCGTCGCCTCCGTCTCGACGGGGCCCGATCGGGCGGAGGTCGTGCTGGCGGACGGGGAGCGGCTCTCCGCCGACCTCGTCGTGGGCGCGGACGGGATCTCGTCGACGGTGCGCCGTGCTATCGACCCGGCCGCGCCGACCGCGCGCTACCTGGGTCTCGCGAACTTCGGCGGCGTCACCGAGGGCGCGGCGTCGGGTGCCGGGCTGCCGGCCGAGTCATGGTGGTTCGTGTTCGGCCGGCACGCGTTCTTCGGCGCCCTGCCGACGCCGGCGGGCGACGTGGTCTGGTTCGTGAACCAGCCGCGGCCCGCCGTCGGCCGCGAGGAGCGCGCCGGCACGAGCGGGCCCGAGTGGCTCGCCCGCCTCGCCGAGCTCGCCGCGCCCGACGCCGGCCCGTTCGCCGAGCTGATCGCGGGCGGCCGCCTGGAGCTCGCCGGCGACAGCACGCACGACCTCCGGACCGTGCCGCACTGGCACCGCGGGCGGCTCGTGCTCGTCGGCGACGCCATCCACGCGCCGTCGCCGAGCTCCGGGCAGGGCGCGTCGATGGCGCTCGAGGACGCGATCGCGCTGGCCCGCTCGCTGCGTGGCGCGGCGGATGGTGCGGCCCTGACGCGCGGCTTCGCGGCGTACGAGGCGGCGCGGCGCGCCCGGGTCGAGCGGATCGTGCGCGACGGCGCGCGCTCGAGCAGCACGAAGACGGCCGGGCCCGTCGGGCGGATCCTCCAGGACGCGATGCTGAGCTTCGTGTTCCGCCGCGTCGTGACGGACGCCTCGCGGGAGTGGGTCTCGGGCTACCGGGAGCGGCTCGGCGCCTGAGCTTTCGCTCACCCGCCAGCGCTCCCGGGCCGCGCGGTGGAAGGATCGGGGCATGACGCTGACCCTCGGATACAAGGCCTCCGCCGAGCAGTTCGACCCCCGCGAGCTCGTCGAGATCGCGGTCGCGGCCGAGTCGCACGGCATGGAGAGCGTCGCCGTGAGCGACCACTTCCAGCCGTGGCGGCACGAGGGCGGCCATGCGCCGTTCTCGCTGACCTGGATGGCGGCGGTCGGCGAGCGCACCGAGCGCATCCGCATCGGCACGAGCGTGATGACGCCGACGTTCCGCTACAACCCGGCGGTCGTCGCCCAGGCGTTCGCGTCGATGGGCGTGATGTACCCGGGCCGCATCTTCCTCGGCGTCGGCACCGGCGAGGCGCTGAACGAGATCGCGACCGGCTGGCAGGGGGCCGGCGAGCAGAGCTGGCCCGACTTCAAGGAGCGCTTCGCTCGCCTCCGCGAGTCCGTCCGGCTCATGCGAGCGCTGTGGACCGAGGAGCGGGTCGACTTCGAGGGCGAGTACTACTCGCTGCACGGCGCGTCCATCTACGACCGGCCCGAGCAGCCGATCCCGGTCTATATCGCCGCGGGCGGTCCGACGGTCGCGCGCTACGCCGGCCGCGCCGGCGACGGCTTCATCTGCACCTCCGGCAAGGGCATGGGGCTCTACGTCGACGAGCTGCTGCCCGCGGTCGCCGAGGGCGCCGAGAAGGCCGAGCGCGATGCGAGCGCCATCGACCGGATGATCGAGATCAAGCTCTCCTACGACACGGATGCCGACACCGCCCTCGAGAACACCCGGTTCTGGGCGCCGCTCGCGCTCACCGCCGAGCAGAAGAGCGGCATCCACGACCCGATGGAGATGGAGAAGGCCGCCGATGCGCTGCCGATCGAGCAGGTCGCGAAGCGCTGGATCGTCGGGGCCGATCCGGATGCCGTCGTCGCGGAGATCGCGCCGTACGTCGAGGCGGGGCTGAACCACCTCGTGTTCCACGCGCCGGGCGCCGACCAGCGCCGGTTCCTCGAGCTGTTCGAGCGGGACCTGGCGCCGCGCCTCCGCGCGCTGTAGCCCTTCGGATCCCTGAGTCGCCTCCGGATCGCTGAGCCGCCCACCGGATCCCTGAGCCGCCCACCGGATCGCTGAGCTCGTCGAAGGGGCTACGACGGGCCCAGCCATCCGGTGGACGGGCTCAGCCGTCCGGCAGGAACAGTAGACCGACCCGTCTGTCCCCACGGTGCGGGCGACCCGGACGGGGACTCGTTCTACCCCCGCGGTGCCTGGTTGTCTGAACCCAGGTCGGCACCGGCGTCCCACGCCTCCCGAGACCGCCGGCCTGGGGGAATGCATCCATGTCCGCAGCAGAGCGGGCGCGCTGATGTCGGCCACGACCGCAGCGCCCAACACCACCGCGTCCGGAGCGATCGCGCCCGGCGCCTGGAGCCGCGTCGCCGCGGCCCTGCACTCGCTCGTCGCGCTCCCCGAGCGCACGGCGCTCATCTGGATCGACGTCGCCGGCCACGCGCCGATCGTCATCGACCCGCGCCACCGCGCCTACTGGTGGGCGACCTCGCTGTCCGACTTCCCGGCCGCCCCGGCCGACGCCGCCGTCTACACGGAGCCGATCGCGGCGAGCGCACCGCCGCCGTACCCGCTGCCCGGCCGCGACCTCGACGCGCTGCTCTGGGCGATCGGCAGCAGCGCCTTCGAGGGCGGCACCGCCTGGTGGCTCGACTCCGCCGACCGCTTCCGCCTCACCCGCTGGCCGAACCTCACCGAGCTCGCCCACTCCGTCGACGAGCTGCGGATGACCGCGCTGCTCGGCAACGCCTACCTCGGGGCCGATGAGCTCGCCTCGGTCGCGAAGACCGACCGCGACGACGCCCGCCGCCTGCTCAACGCCTACAGCCTCATCGGGATCCTCCGCAGCGCACCCCGCGCGCAGACCGCGGCGCCGGCGCTCGCCGACGCCGGCGGCCGCAGCATCCTGACCCGGCTCCGCGACCGGCTGGGGCTGTAGTCGTGGCCGAGCACGTCATCCTCTTCGGCGGGCCCATGGGGGCCGGCAAGACGACCGCGATCTCCTCGCTCAGCGAGATCGACGTCGTCTCGACGGAGGCCTCGAACACCGAGCGCGACGTCGTCGACAAGCCGACCACCACGGTCGCGCTCGACTACGGCGAGATCACGCTCGACGCCGAGGAGAAGGTGCGCCTGTACGGCATCCCGGGTCAGCGCCGCTTCGACTTCATGTGGACGATCCTCAAGGAGCGCGCCCGCGGCATGATCCTGCTCGTCAACAACGACGCGCCGGACCCGGTCGCGATGGCCGTCGAGTTCCTCGAGGAGTTCGGCGACCTGTACGACCGCGGCGGCATCGTCGTGGGCGTCTCGCGCTCGGACATCCAGTCGACCCCGACGCTCGACGACTACTCGGCCGCGCTCGAGGCCGCGCACCCCGACAAGACCGTGCCGGTGTTCACGGTCGACCCGCGGCAGCGCGAGCAGATGCGCACGCTGCTCATGAGCCTCATCGTCAACATCGAGGTGCGGGCGGGACTCGTCGGCCTCGACGCCACCCCGCTCGGATCGGAGGCCTGATGCGCTCCCACCTGGACCCCTCGGTCATCGACGCCGGCCGCGAGGCGCTCGCCTGGATGCCGGAGCTCGCCCGCTCGCTCGTCTACGCCGCCCTCCTCACCGACGACGGCTTCGAGATCGCGCACCACCCGACCTCCCGCGGCGCCGACAGCCGATTCGCCAGCATGGCCAGCTCCGCGCAGGCCCTCGGCGAGGCCGTCGTGCGCGAGCTGCACATCGGCGACAGCCGCTACGTCGTGATGGCGGCCGAGCACGGCCACGTCGTGCAGCGCCGGGTCGCCGGCACCAACATCGTCCTCGCCGCGCTCTTCGACGCGGACGAGACCCTCGGAACCGCCCTGTCAGTCACCCGGCTGGCAGCGGATCGGATGTCGTCGCTTCTGACGTCCCAGCCGGTCGTCTGACCGGACACGAATCACCCAACCCGAAAGCAGGATCATGTCCAACATCACCGAGTCGCTCGACGCGCTGCTGCACGTCGACGGCGCCACCTCCGCTGCTCTCGTCGACTCCGGCAGCGGCATGCTGCTGGGCGGCGTCGGCGCCGGCCTCGACCTCGACATCGCGGCCGCGGGCAACACCGAGGTCGTGCGCGCCAAGCTCAAGACCATCAAGTCGCTCGGCCTGTCCGACACCATCGACGACATCCTGATCACCCTCACGGGCCAGTACCACGTCATCCGCCCGCTCGCCTCGAACCCGTCGGTGTTCCTCTACCTCGTGCTCGACAAGAGCCGCTCGAACCTGGCGCTCGCGCGCCTCAAGGTCAAGGAGATCGACGGCCAGCTGGCCCTCTGATCGCCGCGCTCGCCGGGCGTCCGCTCCTCCGCCCAGGGAGGACGGGCGCCCGTCGTGCTGTCCGGTTCGGTTCCCCGGCTCGTATGTAGACGCTGTTCACATTCGCACGTAGGGTGAGCGCATGACCGACTTCGTCACGTCCTCCCGCGGCGACCGGATCGCCCTCGACCGCTTCGGACCGGAGGGCGCGCCGGCCGTCGTCTTCATCGCGGGCGCCGGCCCGTCGCGCGCCGACGACCCCATCACCGGCCGGACCGCCGAGCTGCTCGGCGGCCGCGGCGTCCGCGCGGTCGTGTTCGACCGCCTCGGGCGCAACGAGAGCGGCGCCGACGGCGTGCTCGACCTCGACCGCGAGCTCGATGCGATCACCGCGGTGCTCGCGGACGCGGCGCCCGGCCGTGCCGTGCTCGTCGGGCACTCCTCCGGCTGTGCGATCGCGCTCGCGGCGGCTGCCCGCGGGCTCCCCGTCGCCGGGCTTGCGCTGTGGGAGGCGCCGATCCGGCCGGTCGGCTCCGGCGGCGGTGCCTGGGCGGCGGAGTTCGAGCGGCTGCTCGGAACCGGCGACCTCGAGGCCGCGCGCGTGCACTATATGTCGGACATGCCGCCGGAGTGGCTCGAGGGCGCCCGCCGCTCGCCCGCCTGGCCGGCGATCGTCGCCGGCACCCCGAGCCTGCTCGCGGACGCGCAGTCGCTCGGCTGGGCTGACGCGACGCCGCACGCCGAGCTGTTCGCCGGCATCCGCGTGCCCGTCGCGATCGTCGTCGGCTCGAGCACGTTCCCGATCCTGGAGGCGTCGGCGGCGGAGCTCGCCGCGACCATCCCGGGCGCGACGAGCGTCGTCGTCGCGGGCGCCCATCACGCCTGGGAGCCGGACGCGATGGCGGAGTTCCTCGCCGGGTTCGTCGCGGAGGCCGCCGTCGCGCGCTGACCCGGCCGGGCGGGCCAGAATGGGGGCATGACCTCCGTCCGGCTCGGCTACGCCGCCATGCTGGAGCAGTTCCATCCGCGCGAGGTGCTCGAGCTGGCCGCGCTCGCCGAGCAGCACGGCTTCAGCGGCGTGATGGCCTCCGACCACTTCCAACCCTGGACGCCGACGCAGGGGCAGGCCGGCTTCGTGTGGAACGTGCTCAGCGCGCTCGGGCAGTCGACGACCGGCGACCTGGTGACCGGCGTCACCGCGCCGACGTTCCGCTGGCATCCGGCGACCGTCGCGCAGGCCTCCGCCACCCTCGCGGCGATGTACCCGGGCCGGCACTGGCTCGGCGTCGGCAGCGGCGAGGCCATCAACGAGCACGTCGTCGGCGCGTACTGGCCCGAGGCGCCGGAGCGGATCGACCGGATGTTCGAGGCGGTCGACGTCATCCGTCGCCTGTTCGCCTCCGGGCTCTCGGGCCGAGACGTGAAGCACGACGGCCGGTGGTTCAAGCTCGAGTCGACGCGGCTGTGGACGATGCCCGCCGAGGCGCCGCCGATCCTCGTCGCGACCGCGGGGCCGGTCACGGCGAAGCGCGCCGGCCGCACGGTCGACGGGCTCATCACGGAGGCGGCGGCACCCGACCGCCTCGCGCTGCTGCTCTCGCGCTTCGACGACGGCGCGCGCGAGGTGGGCCGCGACCCGCGCACGATGCCGCGGGTGCTGCGCGTGCACCTGTCGTGGGCGCCCACCCGCGAGGAGGCCGTCGCGAACGCCGTGCGGGAGTGGCCCAACGCCGGCCTCCGCTTCGCGAAGAGCGACATCCGCTCGCCGCACGAACTCGAGCAGATGGCCCGCAGCGTCCGCGCCGAGGACTTCGACGGCACGCTGCTCATCTCCGAGGACCCGGACGAGCACCGCGCGCGCATCCAGTCGTACGCCGAGCTCGGCTTCGACCGGATCTTCCTCCACAACGTCGGCCGCAACCAGCGCGAGTTCCTCGAGGTGTTCGGCCGCGACGTGCTGCCGAGGATCTCCGGATGAGCGACGTGCAGGGCGACCCGCCCGAGGCGCTCTCGGTGCTGCCGGTGGCCGGCCTCCCGGAGATCGTGCCCGGCGACGACCTGGCGGCGCTGCTCGTCCATGCCGTCGGCGGCATGGTCCGCGACGGCGACATCCTGGCGATCACCTCGAAGATCGTCTCGAAGGCGGAGGGCCGGCTCGTCGCCGCGGTCGATCGGGAGGCGGCCATCGACGGCGAGACCGTCCGCATCGTGGCCAGCCGGACGAATCCCGCCACCGGCCACACCACCCGGATCGTCGAGAACCCGCTCGGACTCGTCATGGCCGCGGCCGGCGTCGACGCCTCGAACGTGCCGGACGGGCACGTGCTGCTCCTGCCCGAGGACCCCGACCGGTCCGCCCGCACGATCGCCGAGGCGGTCCGCGCCGCGACGGGCGCCGAGGTCGGGGTCGTGATCTCCGACACCTTCGGGCGCCCGTGGCGCGACGGCCAGGTCGACCTCGCGATCGGCGCCGCCGGCATCCGGATCCTCGACGACCTGCGCGGGGGAGTGGACGCGAACGGCCGCCCGCTGCTCGTGACGGTCGCCGCGGTCGCCGATGAGATCGCCTCCGCCGCCGACCTGGTCAAGGGCAAGACGAGCGGGGTGCCGGTGGCCGTGGTGCGCGGGCTCGCCCGGCTCGTCGGCCCGCTCGACCTGCCCGGCGCCCGGCGTCTCGTGCGGCTCGGACCCGCCGACATGTTCCGCCTCGGGTCCGACGAGGCGTGGCGCGAGGGCTACGAGGCCGGGCTCGCCGCCGGGCGCACTGCCGCGACCGCCGACTGACCCGGCTGCTGACGTTCTGCAGGAGCATCCCGTTCCGCAGGACTCCCGGACCCGGATCGTGTGATCCGGACCCGGAAGTCCTGCAGAACGGATGCCCAGAACGGGATGCCAAGGCGGATCCCTCAGCCGGGCATCCCGGCGAGGGCGGCCTCCGCTTCCGCTTCCGACCCCTCGGATGCGGCCGCGGCGATCGACTTCCGATACGCGACGTAGAGCACCGCGCCCGCGGCCAGCACGAGCACCTCGGTCGCGGTCATCGCCCAGATCAGCCCGGTCAGGCCGAACCAGAGGTTCCCGAGCAGCACGATCGGGATGAACAGCACGCCCTGCGCGATCGACATGATCATCGCCGCGGGCGCCTTGCCCGTCGCCTGGAAGAGGGTCGTGAACAGCCCGGTGAAGCCGTTGAACACGGTCGCGACGAGCTGCGCGGTCAGCACGACCACGCCGACGGCGAGCAGCTGCGGGTCGGAGCCGAAGGCCTCGAACACCTGCTCGCGGAACAGGAACACGGTGCCCGAGAACACGAGCACGATCGCCCCGATCCACATCGCCGCGGTGCGCAGGGCGGCGTTGAGCCGCGCCCGGTTGCCGGCGCCGAACGCGTAGGCGAGCAGCGGCAGCACGCCGATGACGACGCCCATGGTGAGGAACTCCGGCACCTGCGCGATCCGCACGCCGACGCCGATCGCGGCGAGCGCGCCGTCGCCGTGGGCGATCGCGAGGTTGTTCATGACGAGCGAGGTGACGATGAGGAAGCCGCTCATCAGCAGCTCCGAGACGCCGACGCCGAAGACCTCCTTGATCATCGCGAGGTCGGGACGCAGCCAGCGCGGCGAGAGCCGGATGGCGGCGCTACGCCGGCGGAGGAACCAGGCGTAGTAGGCGAGCGCCACCACGTTCGAGAGGCCGATGGCGGCCGCGGCGCCGGCGACGCCCCAGTGCAGCACCAGGATGAACAGCACGTCGAGCACCAGGTTCGCGATGGTCGAGGCGATGAGCCCGATCATCGAGGCCTTCGCGGCGCCCTCGGCCCGCACGAGCTGCTCGATCGCGAACGTCGCGGTCAGCACGGGGGTGAAGGCGAGCATCACGCCGACGTACGCGGCGGTGGCGTCGTGGGAGGCGGCGTCCGCGCCGAGGAGCCCGACGAGCGGTCCGAGCAGCAGCAGCGCGATGCCGCCGACCACCGCGCCGGCGAGACCGCTGCCCCAGATCACGAGCGAGCCGGTGCGGCGGATGCGGTCGGTCGTCGCGGAGGCCGTGGCGGCATCCGTCCCGGCCCGGTCCGACTGCCCCATCAGCCGCGAGACCATCGCCCCGCCGCCGACGCCGAACACGCCGCCGACGGCCATGACGAGGCCGAGCAGGGGGAGTCCGAACGTGATGGCGGAGAGCAGGGTGACGTCGTGCAGCGAGCCGAGGAACCCGGCGTTGATGACGTTGTAGACGGCCCCGACCACGGTCGCGGCCATCATCGGGATGCAGAGGTGGATGAGCGCGCGCCAGATCGGCGCGGAGGCCAGGTACCAGCGGTCTCGATTCGGCTCCGCGGTCCGATCCGGCTCCGCGGCCGGAGCTGCGGCGCCGCCCGGCCCGGGGTCGGTGGTGGTGGAAGCGGTGGTGGTGTCGTCGGTGCTCATGGCGGTTCTCCTCTCCGGGCACGGGGACGCCGGCGCGCGGGCGCGCCGGGGTGCACGCCCGGCGGGGTGCCGGGCGGCGGGATGGCGGGGCGGATCAGGCGGTCAGTCGAACGCCCGGTCGACGCGGGACAGCAGGTCGAGCAGCGTGCGCTGCTCGTCGGGATCGAGGGGCGCCAGCAGCTCGTCCTCGATGTCGGAGACCATGACGTCCCAGCCCGCGGTCATGCCGCGACCGGCCGGCAGCACGTAGAGCTGCTTGCGCCGGTCGTCGGTCGGGTCGGAGCGCCGCTCGAGTAGTCCGCGCTGCTCGAGTCCCTTGACGAGGCTCGAGACGCTGGCGGCGGTGGTGCGCGACATCTCCGCGAGCTCGCGCATGATGACGCCGCCCTCGCGGTCCTGATTGGCCTCGATGAAGCCGAGCGTGCGGCCCTGCTCGATCGTGAGGCCGCGGTCGCGGATCCACTCGTTCGAGCGCTGCATCTGCTTGAACATGATGCTGCGCAGGTGACCGCTGACGGTCGTGACCTCGGGACGCTCGCTCTCCATGGTTCGAACTCTAATAGTTAGAACTCAAACAGTCAACCTTCGAACTGATTCGGTCCAGCGTCTGCCCCGCGCACCGCACGCCGAGCGGCGGAGTCGGGACCGACGGTCGGATTTCCGGGCGGACCCGCAGGTGGCGGTGAACCTTCTGCGTGCGACACTCGTTCAATGAGCGTGCCTCCCGAGCAGTTCGCCGCCGAGACCCTCCCCGCCGCCGGTGTCGCCGACGTGGGAGAGCGGATCGTCGCGGCCGTCGAGACCGTCATCGACGGCAAGCGGCACGCGGTGCAGACCGCCCTCACCGTGCTGCTGGCCGAGGGCCACCTGCTCGTGGAGGACGTGCCCGGCGTCGGCAAGACGATGCTCGCCCGGGCGCTCGCCCGCAGCGTCGACTGCACGGTGAACCGCATCCAGTTCACGCCCGACCTGCTGCCCGCCGACATCACCGGCGTCAGCGTCTACGACCAGGGCCTGCGCGAGTTCGAGTTCAAGCCGGGCCCGATCTTCGCGAACATCATCATCGGCGACGAGATCAACCGCGCCAGCCCGAAGACGCAGTCCGCGCTGCTCGAGAGCATGGAGGAGCGCCAGGTCACCGTCGACGGCGTCAGCTACCCGCTCGCCACGCCGTTCGCCGTGATCGCGACGCAGAACCCGATCGAGATGGAGGGCACGTACGCCCTCCCCGAGGCGCAGCGCGACCGCTTCATGGCGCGCATCAGCATGGGCTACCCGGATGCCGAGAGCGAGGTGCAGATGCTCCGCGCCCGGGAGGGCGGCAGCCCGCTCGACGCGCTCCGCCCGATCGTCGACCTCGAGGGACTGCAGGCGCTCATCCGGGGCGTGCGCGACGTGTTCGTGAGCCCGGCCATCGAGCAGTACGCCGTGGCGATCGCCTCCGCGACCCGGCTCGACCACGACCTGCGACTCGGTGCCAGCCCGCGCGCGACCCTTCAGCTCGTGCGCGCCGCGAAGGCGCGCGCCGCCCTCGACGGCCGCGAGTTCGTGCTGCCGGACGACATCGACGCGCTCGCCGTGGCCGTGCTCGCGCACCGGCTCGTCGGCGTGCGGGCCCTCGGCGGCGGCCAGAACGGCGGCGTCGACTCGCTCGCCGAGGTGGTGCGCCGCATCGTCGCGGCCACGCCGGTGCCGCTCGGCAGCTGATGGCGTCCTCTCCGGCGCCGCAGCGGCGCAGCCGGTTCCGCCGGCGCACGGTCCACCTGACCCGGCGCGGCCGCGTGCTCGTCGCCGTCGGCATCATCGTGCTGCTGCTCGCCTACGCGCTCGGCTGGCGGGAGGCGCTCGTGGCCGGCTGCTTCGCGCTCGCGCTGGTCGCCGTCGGCGCGGTCTTCGTGCTGATGACCCGCCCGAAGCTCGACGTCGTGCGCGTCTTCTCGCCGCCGATCGTCGTGGCGGGCGATCCGGTGCGGGTGACGCTCGCGGTGCGGAACGCGGGCGCGCGCCCCACCCTGCCGGGCTGGTGGAACGACGGCCTGCCCTGGTGGGAGGAGGTCGCCCCCGAGCGGATGCCGGGCTTCGCCCCGGCGTCGCCGAGTGTGCGCCCTGACGGGCGCGACCGCAGCCACCTGTTCTCGTACGACCTCCACACGCAGCATCGCGGCGTGTTCACGGTCGGTCCGCTCGCTGTGGAGCACGGCGACGCGTTCGGCGCTGCGGCCTCCGTCACGGCGCAGGGCGGCCAGGACGAGCTCGTCGTCGTCCCGGTCGTCTGGCCGCTGCCGGCCGGCGCGCTGTCGACGGCGGAGGCGGAGGGCGACGCGCTCATCGTGCGCCGCCGCGTCACCGGCAACGACGACGACCTCACGACCCGCGAGTACCGGCCGGGCGACGCACTGCGCCGAGTGCACTGGCGCGCGTCGGCGCGGCACGGCGAGCTCATGGTGCGGCAGGAGGAGCAGCGCTCGTTCCCGCAGGTGCGTCTGCTGCTCGACACCCGCCGAGACGGCTACGGCGACGCGGACGCGGTGACGGCCTCGGCGTCGTCGACCGGCTCGACCGTCGAGAGCGACGTGTTCGAGAACGCGATCGAGCTCTACGCTTCGCTCGCGATGCATCTGCTCGATCGCGGCTTCGATGTGCGCGTCGAGGAGACCGGCCCGCCGCAGATCGCCGCCTTCGCCGACCGCTGGGAGGGCGGACGCCGGGAGGAGCGCTTCCTCGCGAGCCTCGCCCCGCTGCACCTCATCGACGTGCCGCGGTGGGAGACGCCGGAGCCCGCCGTCGAGCGCACCGGGCCGCTGTTCGCGGTGCTCGGCACGCCGTCGGAGGTGACGGTCGCCTGGGTGCGCCGCCAGCGCCGTCCGGGGGAGCCGGCGGTCGCGTTCCTCGGCGAGCCGGATGCGGCCGTCGCCGAGGAGCTGCGCGACACCGGCTGGCTGGTCATCGAGTCGGACGGGCACGCCGATCCGGTCGTGCTCTGGGCCGCTGCGCACGAGGAGCAGGGGGTGTGGCGTGGTCGTCGCTGACGTCCGCCGTGCGCCGGCGCCCGCGTCGCGTCCCCCGGCACCGGCCCCCGGCGCGGCCGAGCCGCCGCGCCGCCCGCGCCGCCGCGCCAATTGGACCCAGACCGGGCTGCTCGCCCTGGCGCTGCTGATCGCGCTCTACGGACTGCATCCGCTGCTGCAGGGCGGCGACTGGTGGTTCGGGAGCGCGGCCATGGTGCTGCTGGTGCTCGCCGTCGCGGCCCTGGTGCGCTCGCGGTCGCGCAGCCGGGCGCTGCCGCCGCTGGTCGGCGCGCTCGCGGCGCTCGTCGTCGTGACGCCGGTCTTCGCGCCGGGCACCGCGCTGTTCGGGCTCGTGCCGACGCTCGACACCCCCGACGCCCTGCTCGTGCTGGTGCGGCGCGGGCTCGCGTCGATCCAGGAGCAGTCGATCCCGGCGATCGCCGAGCCGGGCCTCATGCTGCTCATCGTGCTGCCGGTCGCGGGCCTCGCGGTCGTGGCGGACATCGTCGTGCTCGAGGCGGAGCTGCCCGCGTTCGCGGCCGCGCCGCTGCTCGCGCTGATGGCGGTGCCGCCGGCGGTGCAGTCCGGCCTCTCCGACGGCGTCGTCTGGTTCCTCGTCGCCGGCTGCTACCTGCTGCTGCTCCGGAGCGGGCTGCGCAGCATGCCGCGCGGCGTCGTGATCGCCACCGGCGCGATCGCCCTGGTCTGCTCGGTCTTCGTGCCGACGCTGCTGCCGCCGGTCACCCCCTCCGACTCCTCCGTCGGCAGCGGCTTCGGCGGCCGTGCGAACCCGCTGCTCGACCTCGGCACCGACCTCCGTCAGGGCTCGTCCGTGACGGTCATCGAGTACAGCACGCCGGGCGTGACCCCGTACCTGCGCATCGCGTCGCTCTCCGACTTCCGCGGCTCGATCTGGCAGCCGGATGCGCCGGCCGGGCGCACCAGCTCGCTGACGCGCATCCCGACGGCCCAGGGCCTCGGCCAGGACGTCGACCGGATCGACCGCTCGATCACCGTCCGGGTGATCGGCGTCGGCGGCCGCCGCCTGCCGCTGCCGTACCCGGCCGACCGGATCACGAACCTCAGCGACGACTGGATGCTCGATCGCGACTCGCTGACCGCGACGAGCACCGCCACCCTCGTCGACGGGCTGCGCTACGACGTCGACTTCTCGGAGGTCGACCCGACGGTGCAGCAGCTCCGCGCCGCGCCGGCCGTGGACCCGGCGGCCTTCGAGCGCTACCTCGCGGTGCCGCAGGGCATCGATCCCGTGGTCGAGCAGACCGCCCGCCGCGTCGTCGGCGACGCGGCCACGGCCTACGACCAGGCGATCGCGCTGCAGACGTATTTCCGCGACGACTTCACCTACTCGGAGCAGACGCCGGTCGACGACGGCTACGACGGCTCGGGCGTCGACGTGCTCCCCGCGTTCCTGGCGAAGAAGGCCGGCTACTGCGTTCACTTCTCGTCGGCGATGGCGGTCATGGCTCGCCAGCTCGGCATCCCGTCGCGCGTGGTCGTCGGCTACCTGCCGGGCACGCGCGACGGCAACGACGACGACGACCGCCTGCGCTACGCCGTGAGCTCGCGCGAGCTGCACGCCTGGCCTGAGCTGTACTTCGCCGGCGTCGGCTGGGTGCGCTTCGAGCCGACCGCCTCGCGCGGCGACGTGCCCTCGTTCGCCGACGCGGACGCGCCGGCGCCGGGCGCGGACGATCAGGACCCGACTCAGGCGCCGACCGACACCGCCACCCCGGATCCGACGCCGGGCGCCGACGACTCCGCCCGCCCGAGCGGCCGACCCGACTCCGCACCCACGACCTCGACCGGCTCGCCGTTCGGCTTCGGCCTCCTGATCGCGCTCGCGGTGGTGATCGTGCTCGCACTGACGCCGGCGGGCGTGCGGCAGCTCATCCGCTGGCGGCGCTTCTCGAGGGTCGAGGCGGCGCGCTACGCCGCCGCGGCGGCCTGGGACGAGGTGCGCGACACGGTGCGCGACGTCGGCCGAACCGCACCGCCGACCGAGACGGTCGGCGATCTCGCGCTGCGGCTGCGACGGCTGCTGCCCGACGAGGCCGGCGCGCTCGACCGCCTGCAGCGGGCCGTGGAGCGGGAGGCCTACGGGCGGCACCGGATCGCGAGCGTCGATCCGGACGACCTCCGCGCCGTGCTGCGCGCGATCGCCGGCACGGCGACCGTGCGGGAGCGCGTCCGCGCGGTGCTGCTGCCGCCGTCGCTGGTGCAGCGCGTCGACGCGCTCGTGCGGGTCTGAGCCGCGCCGCGGCTCGGTACGAGCCCGGGGCTCAGCTCTCGAGCGGCGCGACGGCGAGCAGCGGCCCGCCGGTGAGCGGGCTCGTCGTCCACGCGGCGCGCACCCGGTAGACGTCTGCGAGCAGCGTCGGCGTCAGCACGTCGAGCGGGGCGCCCTCCGCGACGACGGACCCGGCGGCGAGCACCACGACGTGATCGGCGGTCGCGGCGAGGCCGAGGTCGTGGAGCGCGGCGACGACCGTGGTGCCGTCGGCGGCGAGCCGCGCGAGCAGCGTCAGTGCGCCGAGCTGCGCGGACACGTCGAGGTGGTTCGTCGGCTCGTCGAGCAGCAGCAGGCGCGGCCGCTGGGCGAGCGCCCGGGCCAGCAGCACGCGCTGGCGCTCGCCGCCGGAGAGCCGGGTGATGTCGCGGCCGCGGAGGTGCTCGATGCCCGCGTCGGCGATGGCGGCGGCCACCGCCTCCGCCGACTCCGCATCCGTCGCGGCCCCGAAGCCGAGCAGGCGCTGGTGCGGGATGCGGCCGAGCGCGACGACGTCGTCGACGAGCAGCGGCAGCTCGGTCGTGGCGTCCTGCTCGACCAGCGCGACCCGGCGGGCGCGCTCGCGCCGGCCGAGCGCGCCGAGGTCGTCGCCGTCGAGCGCAGCCGATCCGGTGGCCGGGATGACGCCCGCGACGCCGCCGAGCAGCGTCGACTTGCCGGCGCCGTTCGGTCCGACCAGCACGGTCAGCCCGCCGGACGGCGCGCGGAAGGCGGCGTCGCGCACCACCGGCGTGCCGCTGAGCGAGACCCCGAGACCGCTGACCCGGAGGCCGGACCCGTCGCCGGCGCTCATGCCGCGCTCCGCCGCCGCGCCAGCAGCAGCGCGAACACCGGGGCGCCGATGATCGCGGTCACGATGCCGACCGGCAGCTCGCGCGGGTCGAAGAGGCTGCGCGCGAGCGTGTCGGCCCAGACCAGGAAGACCGCGCCGACGAGCGCCGAGAGCGGCAGCAGGGCGCGATGCCCGGGCCCGACGAGCAGCCGCACGGCGTGCGGCAGGACCAGCCCGACGAAGCCGATCGAGCCGCTCACCGACACCATGGCGCCGGTGAGCAGGGCGGT
Organism: Schumannella sp. GW821-FHT10F01; assembly: GCF_058809295.1. Taxonomy (NCBI): domain Bacteria; kingdom Bacillati; phylum Actinomycetota; class Actinomycetes; order Micrococcales; family Microbacteriaceae; genus Schumannella; species Schumannella sp. GW821-FHT10F01. The sequence continues at coordinate 116,263 of NZ_JBXASM010000007.1, read as the reverse complement.
GAGGGCGAGCAGCACGAGGCGGGATCGCTGCACGCCGACGCCGAGCGAGGCCGCGGTGCGGTCGCCGAACGCGAAGGCGTCGAGGATGCGGCCCCCGGCGGCGACGGGGATGCCGACCACGAGCAGCGCGATGCCCGCGATCGCGACCTGCGGCCAGCGCGCGCCAGCGAGCGAGCCGAGCAGCCAGCCCAGGATCTCGCGGTAGCTGTCGCCGGTCACCGTCCAGAAGATGACGAAGCTCGTGATGGCGGCGGCGAGCGACGACACGGCGACGCCCGCGAGCACGGTCCGGGTGGGCGTCAGCGCACCGGTCGCGCCCGCCAGCGCGAGCGTCGCCGCGAGCGCGAGCAGCGCCCCGGCGAACGCGGCGACGGGCAGCAGCACCGTGACCCCGAGCAGGAACACGCTGACCGCGCCGAGCGAGGCGCCCGACGACAGGCCGAGCAGGTACGGGTCCGCGAGCTGGTTGCGGGTGAGCGCCTGCATGACGGCGCCCGAGATGGCCAGCCCCGCACCGACGGCCGCCGCGGTGAGCACGCGCGGGGTGCGCAGTTCCCAGACGATGCCGTCCCGCAGCGGGTCGAGCGGACTGGCTCCGAGGCCGAGGTGCGCGAGGATGCTGCCCGCGACGTCGCCGGGGCTCAGGGGCGCCGGCCCGATCCCCACCGCCACGAGCACGCTGACGACGAGCGCGACGGCGAGCACGACGCCGAGCCCGGCGGCGCGTCCGCGCCGGATCACGGGAGGTCGAGGCCCTTCAGCTGCTTCGCCAGCGACGCCGCGGCCGACACGCTGCGCACGCCCGCCTCGCTCGACGCGAACGGGAGCACGAGGTAGCGGGAGTGCTGCACGGCGCTGAGCTTCGCGGTCGCCGGGTTGTCCTCGAGCGCCTTCCTCTTCGCGTCGGCGGTGTTCCAGTCGGCGTCGATGAGGATGATCACGTCGGGGTCGGCGTCGACGATCGACTCCCAGCCGAGCGAGGTCCAGGTCTGCTGCACGTCGCCCGCGATGTTGTGCAGGCCGACCGTGTCCATCACGAGCTCGGGGGCGCCGGTGCCGCCGCCGACGTATGGGGTGTCGGAGCCGGAGGAGTACCAGAGCGCGGTGAGCCCGCGGTCGTCGGGGGTGATGGCGGCGAGCTGCGACTGCTGCTTCGCGACGAGCGGCTTCGAGTCGACGCGGAAGATCGTGCCGGCTTCGGTGATCTCGCGGAAGACCTCGTCGAAGGTCAGCTTCGCGGGCGCGTCGGCGCTGCGGCACGCCGCCGGCTGCACGTAGCTGGCGACGCCGAGGCCGGTGAGCTCCGAGCGCGTGCCGGCGGCATCCGCGGTGAACGCGCTCTCCCATCCGGAGTAGACGAGGTCCGGCTGGCGCTCCAGCACGGCCTCCTCGCTCGGCATCTGGTCGGCGATGCTCGGCAGGCCCTTCGCGTCCGCGGCCCACTGCTCGGGAACCGGTCCGTCCTGGAACGCGGTGCCGACGATCCGGTCGCCGATGCCGAGCGCGAGCATCATCTCCGTCGACGTGGACTTGATGGTGACGACCCGCTTCGGCGTGGTCGGGATGGTCTGCTCGACGCCGCAGTTCTCGATCGTCACGGGGGAGTCGGCGGTCGGCGACGCGCTGCGGGAGCTGCTCGTCGAGGCGCCGGCGCTGGCGCAGCCGGCGAGCAGGGCGGCGGCGAGCAGCGCGACGGGCGCGAGGGCGAGACGGGCGGGGCGGGACACGGGACCTCCGGTGCACGGTGCGGGGCCGCGGCATTGCCGCGGCAGGCGGGAGCGCCGGCGACGAGAGCACCGGCGGCCGTGCCGCCGAGATCCACGGCGGCGCACCGGCGCCAGGATGGCGACCGGGGGTCGATCCGATGCTAGCGCGGCCGCGCCGTCCGGCGCCGGGGCCCGGAGCGGGGATGATGGACCGGTGGGTTCATGGCAGATCGTCGTTCCGGTGAAGCCGGCCGGGCAGGGCAAGAGCAGGCTGGACGCGGACGCCGAGCTCGCGGCCGCGATCGCCCTCGACACGATCCAGGCGGCGTCCCGGGCCGAGGAGGTGGCGCGCGTGACCGTCGTCACCGCCGACGAGCAGCTGTCGTGGCGCCTCGGCGGCGACCCCCGGATCGCGGTGCTGCGCGAGGATGCCGCCGCCGGCATCGGCGCGGCCGTCTCGCTCGGCATCGACGCGCTCGAGGAGACCTCGCCCCGTGCCGTGCTGCTCGGCGACCTGCCGGCCCTGCGCCCCGAGGACCTCGACGCTGCGCTCGCGCTCGCCGCGCGGGTGCAGCGCGGCTACGTGGCCGACCGCGAGGGCGGCGGCACCACCCTCGTCACCGCGACGCCCGGCATCGAGCTGCTCAGCCGCTTCGGCGACGGCTCCGCGGCCCGGCACAGCGCGCTCGGCATCGTGCGCCTCCACGTGCCGCCGGAGTCGACGCTGCGCCGTGACGTCGACACCCGCGAGCAGCTCGACGCCGCGGCCCTGCTGGGCCTGGGCCCCGCGACGACGGCCGCGCTGGCCCGCCCCGCGACTCCGCCGGCTCAGTAGCGCGCCCCAGCGCGCGACTCTGATGCTCGGGTAGCGCGCTCTGCGCTTCACCTCGATGGCTGAGTAGCGACGAAGGAGCGTATCGAAGCCCGATACTGCAGACCCGCGGGTTTCGATACGCCCCTCGTCCCTCGGGGCTACTCAGCCGACGGAGTGCCGCGCCGCCCCACCTTCCGGCTCAGCTCCGGCAGCAGGTCGAAGCGCCCTGCGATGAGCGCCTCCTTCTTCGCCCTCGACCAGCCGTGCAGCCTGCGCTCGCACGCCCAGGCGTCATCGACCCGCTCGAACTCCGCGTACCAGACGAGCTCGACCGGACGCCGCGTCGACGTGTACGAGCCGTCGGACCCGCGGGCGTGCTGGTCCACACGATGCTCCAGGTCCCGGGTGCTGCCGACGTAGTAGGAGCCGTCGGCGCACCGCAGAATGTACGCCGCGATCACGTCCACAGGATCGGACCACGGCGACGATCGCGTCGCCGGCTGTCCACAGCCCCGCTGGCGGAGTAGCGACGCAAGTGCTTATCGGAGCCCGCGTGTGCAGACGGCGGGCTTCGATACGCGCGCTGGAGCGCGCTACTCAGCCAGCGGGGTGGACGTGCCGGGAGCGTCGATCAGCCAGCGGGGTGGACGTGCCGGGAGCGTTGATCAGCCAGCGGAGTCGGCGAGCCGCAGCGCGGCGCGCACCAGGTCGGCGGTCGTCGCCGGGTCGCGCATCCAGAGCGGGGCGGCGGCGGCGCGGATGCCGGCGGCCTCCACCGCCGGGACGAGCGCCGCGTCCTCCTCGGCCAGCAGCCAGGCGTCGAGCACGCCGCCGGACGCACGCGATCCGTACCAGAGGGCCACGGCGTCCGCGGCCGTCTCCACGCCGATCGCGGTGAGGCAGGCGTCGGCCATGCCGCGCACGACGGCGCCGTCGATGATGCCGGCCACGCCGACGACGGGCGCGGAGGTCGCCGCGAGCGCCTCGCGGATGCCCGGGATGCCGAGGATCGTGCCGATCGACACGACCGGGTTCGACGGTGCGAGCAGCACGACGTCCGCGTCCCGGATCGCCTCGACGACCCCCGCCGCGGGCCGTGACGTCTCGACCCCGACCTGCTCGAAGCCCCACGCGGGCAGCGCGGCGCGGTGGCGCGTCCACCACTCCTGGAAGTGCATGGTGCGGGAGTGGCCGGGCGAGTCGTCCGCCGCAACCCGCACGTGCGTCTCGACCTCGTCGTCCGTGGCCGGCAGGAGGCGCACGCCGAGCGGCCAGCGGGCGGTGAGCCGCGACACGACCTCGCTCAGCGGCACGCCCTCGCGGAGCCAGCCCGTCCGCGTGATGTGCGCGCCGAGGTCCAGGTCGCCGAGGGTGAACCACGGCCAGCCCGCGCCCCACTCGCGCAGCTCCGCGCTGACCCGCTCGGTCTCGCCGACCCGGCCCCAGCCGCGCTCGGTGTCGTTCACGCCGGCCAGCGCGTACATGATCGAGTCGAGATCCGGCGTGATCCGCAGCCCGGTCAGCCACATGTCGTCGCCGGTGTTGACGACGGCGGTGAGGTCCGACTCCTGGTCCTCGGCCGACGCCCACTCCCGCACGCCGAGCAGGAAGCGGGCTCCGCCGACGCCGCCGGCCAGGGTCACGATGCGCATCCGTCAACGCTAGGGGAGCGCGCCCGTGCGGCGCCGACGGACGTGGGATCTCGATCCCGGGTCTTGACGCGGAGGCCGCGGAGGTCTCCGATGAGGTTTACCCGGCCGACACATGACGAAATGCCGGGGAAACGAGCGTGGCCGACACTGACGTCAGCCCGACAGCGAGGAGCCCCATGACGACCGTCCGCGCAGCCATCACCCAGACCACCTGGACCGGCGACAAGGAGTCCATGCTCGACAAGCACGAGGGCTTCGCCCGGGATGCGGCCGCGCAGGGCGCGCAGGTCGTGTGCTTCCAGGAGCTGTTCTACGGGCCGTACTTCGGCATCACCGAGGACAAGAAGTACTACCGCTACGCCGAGCCGGCCGACGGGCCGATCGTGCAGCGCTTCGCCGCGCTGGCGAAGGAGCTCGGCGTGGTGATGATCCTGCCGATCTACGAGGAGGACATCACCGGCGTGTACTACAACACCGCCGTCATCGTGGAGGCGGACGGCACGATCCTCGGCAAGTACCGCAAGCACCACATCCCCCACCTCGACCGGTTCTGGGAGAAGTTCTACTTCCGCCCCGGCAACCTCGGCTACCCGGTGTTCGACACCTCCGTCGGCCGGATCGGGCTCTACATCTGCTACGACCGGCACTTCCCGGAGGGCTGGCGCGAGCTGGGCCTCGGCGGCGCGCACATGGTCTTCAACCCGAACGCGACGAAGCCCGGGCTGAGCAACCGGCTGTGGGAGGTGGAGGGCCCGTGCGCGGCCGTCGCGAACGGGTACTTCGTGCTGCAGCCGAACCGCGTCGGGCGCGAGGACAACGAGTACGGCGAGCTCGCGGTCGACTTCTACGGCACGAGCCAGATCATCGACCCGCGCGGCGATTTCGTGGGGGAGCGCGGCTCGGGCGAGCACGAGGAGGTGCTCATCCGCGACCTCGATCTCGACATGGTCCAGGAGATGCGCGACGACTGGCAGTTCTACCGGGACCGCCGGCCCGACTCGTACACCCGGATCGCGAAGCCGTGACGACGAGGAGGATCGGACGATGACGAAGACCCTCATCAAGAACGGCACGGTCGTGAACTCGACCGGCACCGGCGCCGCCGACGTGCTCATCGACGGCGACACGATCGCCGCGGTGCTCGCGCCCGGCTCCACGCTGCTCGGCTTCGACATCGAGTCGAACGTCGACCGCGTGATCGACGCCGAGGGCAAGTACGTGATCCCGGGCGGGATCGACGCGCACACCCACATGGAGATGCCGTTCGGCGGCACGAACGCGTCCGACACGTTCGAGACCGGCACCCGGGCCGCGGCCTGGGGCGGCACGACGAGCATCGTCGACTTCGTCGTGCAGTACCCCGACCAGCGGATCATGGAGCAGTACGCGCTCTGGCACGAGAAGGCCGCCGGCAACTGCGCGATCGACTACGGCTTCCACCAGATCCTCTCCGACGTGCAGGACTCGAGCCTCGACGCGATGGACGAGCTCATCGCCGAGGGGGTCACCAGCTTCAAGCTGTTCATGGCCTACAAGGGCGTGTTCCTCAGCGACGACGGGCAGATCCTCCGGGCGTTCCAGAAGGGCGCGTCGAACGGCGCGATGATGATGATGCACGCCGAGAACGGCGCCATGATCGACGTCCTCGTGAAGCAGGCGCTCGAGGCGGGCAACACCTCCCCGTACTTCCACGGCACCACCCGCCCGTGGCAGGCGGAGGAGGAGGCGACGCACCGCGCGATCATGATCGCCGACCTCACCGGCGCCCCGCTCTACGTCGTGCACGTCAGCGCGAAGCAGGCGGTCGAGCAGATCGCGACCGCCCGCGACCGCGGCCTCAACGTGTTCGGCGAGACCTGTCCGCAGTACCTCTACCTCTCGCTCGAGGAGCAGCTCGGCGCGGTGAGCGAGGAGTGGGGCGACCTCGAGGGCGCGAAGTGGGTGTGCTCGACGCCGCTGCGCTCCCGCGAGGAGGGCCACCAGCACCACATGTGGCAGAGCCTGCGCACCAACGACATCCAGATGGTGTCGACCGACCACTGCCCGTTCTGCATGAAGGACCAGAAGGAGCTCGGCCGCGGCGACTTCTCGAAGATCCCGAACGGCATCGGCAGCGTCGAGAACCGCATGGACCTCATGTACCAGGGCGTCGTCACCGGCCAGATCACCCTGCCGCGCTGGGTGGAGATCACCTCCACCACGCCGGCGCGGATGTTCGGGATGTACGGGAAGAAGGGCGTGATCCAGCCCGGCGCCGACGGGGATGTCGTGGTCTACGACCCGAAGGGCCACACGAGCATCGGCCTCGGCAAGGCGCACCACATGAACATGGACTACTCGGCGTGGGAGGGCTACGAGATCGACGGGCACGTCGACGTCGTGCTCAGCCGCGGCGAGGTCGTCGTCGACGAGACCGGCTACGTCGGGGCGAAGGGCCACGGGCGCTACATCAAGCGCGGCCTCTCGCAGTACCTGTCATGAGCCGCCCCCTCGGATCCCTGAGCCTGTCGAAGGGTCGCTCATGAGCCTGCAGTTCGGCGCCGTCCTCCAGACCAACCCGCCGGCATCGCGCACGATCGCCCTGGCGAAGCTGGCGGAGCAGCACGGGTTCAGCCACGTCTGGACGTTCGACTCGCACCTGCTCTGGCAGGAGCCCTACGTCATCTACTCGGCGATCCTCGCGGAGACCCGGCGCATCACGGTCGGCCCGTTCGTGACCAATCCGGCCACGCGCGACTGGACGGTCACGGCGAGCGTGTTCGCGACGCTGAACGAGATGTACGGCAACCGCACGATCTGCGGCATCGGCCGCGGCGACTCGGCGGTGCGGGTCACGAACGGCCGTCCGACGACGATGGCGGAGCTGCGGGAGTCGATCCATGTCATCCGCGAGCTCGCGAACTCCCGGTCGGTCGAGTACCACGGCGCGACCCTGCGGTTCCCGTGGTCGACGGGCAGCGAGCTCGAGGTCTGGGTCGCGGCCTACGGCCCGCGCGCGCTCGAGCTGACCGGCCAGGTGGGCGACGGGTTCATCCTGCAGCTGGCCGACGTCGACATCGCCGCCTGGATGATCCGCACGGTGCGCGAGGCGGCCGAGAAGGCAGGCCGCGATCCGAGCGCGGTGAAGTTCTGCGTGGCCGCGCCGATGTACATCAGCGACGACACGTCCCAGGCGAGCATCGAGCACATGCGCGCGCAGTGCCGCTGGTTCGGCGGCATGGTCGGCAACCACGTCGCGGACATCGTGGCGAAGTACGGCGGCGAGGGCACCGTGCCCCAGGCGCTGACCGACTACATCGCGGGGCGCACGGGCTACGACTACAACTCGCACGGCCGTGCGGAGAACGATCACGTCGACTTCGTGCCCGACGAGATCGTCGACCGGTTCTGCGTGCTCGGCACCGCGGGGCAGCACATCGAGAAGCTCGAGGCGCTGCGCGCGATCGGCGTCGACCAGTTCGCCGGCTACCTCCAGCACGACAACAAGGAGGAGACGCTGCGCGTGTACGGCGAGACCGTCATCCCGCACTTCCGGGATGCCGTGGCGGCCAAGGCATGAGGCGGGTCTCGCCCGTCTTCCTCGGCGTCGCCGGGATCGTGCTGCTCGGCCTGCTCTGGGAGGTCTACAAGGCGGTCGGTCCGGCTGCAGGCGTGCAGCTCGGTGGGCTGACGGTGCTGCCGCGCACGAGCGATCTCGCGATGCCGCACCTGTCGACGATGCTGAGCCGGCTCGGCGAGCCGGTGACGGCCGCGCCTGGGTCGCCGCTGCTCGTCGTCGCGGTGCTGCAGGCGTGCGCGGTGACGCTCGGCACGGCCGCGGCGGGCTGGCTCGCCGGCGTCGTGGTCGGGATGCTGCTCGCCGTGCTCATGCAGCGGTTCCGCACCGCCGAGTCGGCGCTGCTCCCGTGGATCGTGCTGAGCCAGACCGTGCCGCTCATCGCGCTCGCCCCGCTCGTGGCCGGGCTGCTCGCCCAGGCGCGGATCGGGCCGTCGGGTCGCATCCCGGAGTGGGTCGCGGTCGCGCTGATCGCCTCCTACCTCGCGTTCTTCCCGGTCGCCGTCGGTGCCCTGCGCGGCCTCGAGTCGCCGGAGCGGGCGCACATCGACCTGCTGCGCGCGTACGCCGTCGGCTGGTGGCGGACGCTCCTGCACCTCCGGCTGCCGGCGAGCGTGCCGTACCTGCTCACGGCCCTGCGCCTGGCCGCCGCGAACGCGGTGATCGGCACCGTGGTGGCGGAGGTCTCCATCGGCTTCGACGGCGGGATCGGGCGGATGATGATGGTCTACGCCAGCTCGTCGAGCGGCGACCCCGGCAAGCCGTGGGGTCCGATCTTCGGCGCGATCGCGATCGGGCTGGTCTCGGCCGGGCTCGTCGCGCTGCTCGGCACCGGCCTGCGCCGCTTCCGCCGCGGGGAGGTGGCCGCGTGAGCGCCGCCGCGCCCGCGCGGGGCGCATCCGCGGGCGCGACCGCGGCGGTCTCCGTCCGCGGGGTCGCGAAGCGCTTCCCCGGCCGAGGGCGCGGCGCCGGCGTCACGGCGCTCGAGGGCATCGACCTCGAGGTCGCCGCGGGCGAGTTCGTGTCGCTCATCGGCCCCTCCGGCTGCGGCAAGTCGACGCTGCTCCGCCTCATCGCCGATCTCGATGAGCCGAGCGAGGGCTCCGTCGAGGTGCTCGGCGACCCGGCATCCGCGGCCCGGCGCAAGCAGGCCTATGGCATCGCGTTCCAGCAGGCGGGGCTGCTGCCCTGGCGCACGGTCGCCGAGAACATCCGGCTGCCGCTCGAGCTGCACGGCGTGCCGCGTGCGACCCGCGCCGCGCGCGTCGCCGAGCTGCTCGCGCTCGTGGGGCTCGACGACTTCGCCGACCGGCATCCCGACCAGCTCTCCGGCGGCATGCAGCAGCGCGTCGCGATCGCGCGGTCGCTCGCCGAGAGCCCGAGCCTGCTGCTCATGGACGAGCCGTTCGGCGCGCTCGACGAGATGACGCGCGAGCGGATGCAGGGTGAGCTCGCGAGGATCGCGCGCGAGACCGCCGCCGCGGTGGTGTTCGTGACGCACTCGATCCCGGAGGCGGTGTTCCTCTCCGACCGCGTCGTCGTGATGTCGCCGCGACCGGGGCGGATCGTCGACGTCGTGCCGATCGACCTGGCCGTCGCGCCCGGCGAGGCCGGCGACGACGACGTGCGCGAGGCCGCGTCGTTCTTCGCGGCGGTCAGCACGGTGCGCGAGGCGCTGCACGGCACGCCGGGCGGCGCGGGCGGCGCCCGCGGGGTGGACGTGCGATGAGGGTGCGCACGGTCGTCGCCCCGCTCGTGCTGGCGGTCGTCGTGCTCGCGCTCTGGCAGCTGATCGTGACCGCGCTGAAGGTGCCGCCGTTCATCATGCCGAGTCCGCTCGCGGTCGGCCAGGTGCTCGTGACGCAGACGCCGGCGATCTGGCGCGGCACGCTGGTGACCGGCGGCAACGCGCTCGTCGGACTGCTGATCGGCGCGGTGCTCGGCATCGTCGGCGCGCTGCTCGCCGCGAGCTCCCGCCTCCTCGACGGGCTGAGCCGGCCGGTCGTCACGGCGCTCTCGGTCGTGCCGATCGTCGCGCTGGCGCCCGTGCTGTACACGATGTTCGGCGCGGGGGAGCAGACCGCGCGCCAGCTCATCGCGGCGCTCGCGGTGTTCATCCCCGTGTTCGTGAACACGCTGCGCGGCCTGCGCCAGGTCGCCCCGGTGCACCGCGACCTGCTCCGCGCCTACGCGGCGACGCGCTGGCAGGCGGCGCGCACGGTCATCATCCCGGGCGCGCTGCCCCACCTGTTCACCGGGCTGCGGATCGCGTCGAGCCTCGCGGTGATCTCGGCCCTCATCGCGGAGTACTTCGGCGGCCCGGTCAACGGGCTCGCCAGCGCCATCACGTCGGCGGCGGCGTACAGCAACGTCGCCCTCGCCGACGCGTTCGTGGTCGGAGCGGTGCTGCTCGGCCTGGCCTTCTTCGTCGTCACGCTCGGGCTCGAGCGCCTGGCGACGCGGCACGCGTCCCCCGCGTGATCCCTGCACCACGCACCACCGAGAGAGGAACAGCTCCATGAAACGCAGCACACGTCTGGTCCTGTCCGCCGTCGCGACCGCGGCCGCCGCCGCCGTCGCCCTCAGCGGATGCTCCGGCTCCACCGACGAGGGCTCGTCGTCCGGCGACGGCGGGCTCACCAAGGTCACCCTCCAGCTCCAGTGGGTCGCCCAGGCCCAGTTCGCCGGCTACTACGCCGCCGTCGAGCAGGGGTTCTACAAGGACGCCGGCCTCGACGTCACCATCAAGGAGGCCGGCACCGACACCGTGCCGATCCAGTCCGTCGCGAAGGGCGAGGCCGACTACGCGATCAGCTGGGTGCCGAAGGTGCTCGGCTCGCTCGAGCAGGGCGTCAACGTGACCGACGTCGCGCAGATCTACGCCCGCAGCGGCACGACGCAGATCTCGTTCAAAGACAAGGACATCACCACCGCCGCCGACCTGAAGGGCGAGAAGGTCGGCAGCTGGGGCTACGGCAACCAGTGGGAGCTGTTCGCCGGCATGCAGAAGGCCGGCATCGACACCACGAGCGGCATCAGCCTCGTGCAGCAGGCCTTCGACATGAAGGGCTTCCTCGCGGGCGACATCGACGCGGCGCAGGCGATGACCTACAACGAGTACGCGCAGGTGCTCGAGACGACGAACCGGGCGACCGGCCAGCTCTACACGCCGGACGACCTCAACGTCATCAACTGGAACGACGAGGGCACCGCCATGCTCCAGGACGCGATCTGGGCGGACGCGGGACGGCTCGAGAGCGACACGGCCTACCAGGACACCACGACGAAGTTCATCAAGGCGTCCATCCAGGGCTGGATCTACACGCGCGACAACCCCGAGAAGGCCGCGGACATCGTGACGAAGGCCGGTTCGACGCTCGGCACCAGCCACCAGCTCTGGATGACCAACGAGGTCAACAAGCTGATCTGGCCGTCCGTCGACGGCGGCGTCGGGGTCATCGACGCGGACGCCTGGAAGCAGACGGTCGACATCGCCGAGAAGACGAAGGACGACACCGGCGCGACCATCATCTCGAAGGCGCCGCCGAAGACCGCCTACGACAACACCTACGTGAAGAAGGCGCTGAAGGAGCTCGCGGACGAGGGGGCCGACGTCACGGGCTCGTCGTTCGCGCCGATCACGGTCGAGCTGAAGGAGGGCGGCAAGTAGCCGCCGCTCCCGACCCTCGTCCCGCCTAATCTGGGTGCGGGCGACGGAGCCCGTCTCCGCCGCCCGCACCCATCGACCTCCGCTGCGACACCGGTCGCGCAAGGAACGGAGCCGCAATGCCCCTCGACCCCGCCGACGGCGAGCTCGCGCTCCGCCTCGACCGCGCCCACGTGTTCCACTCCTGGAGCGCCCAGGGCTCCCTGGCGCCGTTCGTGATCGCCGGCGCACAGGGCACCGAGGTCTGGGACTTCGAGGGCCGTCGCTACCTCGACTTCTCGAGCCAGCTCGTCAACGCGAACATCGGGCACGGGCATCCGAAGGTCGTGGCGGCCATCCAGGAGCAGGCCGCGCTGCTGCCGACGGTCGCGCCCGCGCATGCGAACCTCACCCGCGGGCGTGCGGCGGAGGCGATCCTCCGGCACGCCGGCGAGGGCTTCGGTGCCGTCTTCTTCACCAACGGCGGCGCCGACGCGAACGAGAACGCCATCCGCCTCGCCCGGCTCACCACCGGCCGCGACAAGGTGGTCAGCCACTACCGCAGCTACCACGGCAACACGGGCGCCGCGATCGCGTCGACGGGCGACTGGCGCCGCGTGCCGAACGAGTACTCGCGCGGGCACGTGCACGTGTTCGGGCCGTTCCTGTACCGCAGCGAGTTCTGGGCCGAGACGCCGGAGCAGGAGTCGGAGCGCGCGCTGCAGCACCTCCGTCGGGTGATCGAGTCGGAGGGCGCGCAGTCGATCGCCGCCGTGCTCATCGAGACCGTGCCGGGCACCGCCGGCGTGCTCGTGCCGCCGCCGGGCTATCTCGCGGGCGTGCGCGAGCTCTGCGACCGGCACGGCATCGTCATGATCTGCGACGAGGTGATGGCCGGCTTCGGGCGCACGGGCGACTGGTTCGCCTGGCAGAACCCGGAGCTCAACCCGGACCGCGTCCGCCCCGACCTCATCACCTTCGCGAAGGGCGTCAACTCCGGCTACGTGCCGGTCGGCGGCGTCATCCTCTCCGAGCCGATCGCGGCCGCGTTCGACGACCAGGTCTTCCCCGGCGGCCTCACCTACTCCGGCCACCCGCTCGCGGCGGCGTCGATCGTCGCCTCGATCGCGGCGTACGAGGAGGAGGGCATCCCCGAGAACGCCGCCGCGATCGGCCGCGACGTGCTCGGCCCCGGGCTCCGCGCGCTCGCGGAGCGGCATCCGCTCATCGGCGAGGTGCGCGGGCTCGGCGTGTTCTGGGCGCTCGACCTCGTCAGCGATCCGGCGACCCGCGAGCCGGTCTCCGGCGTCGTCGTCGGCCGGCTCAAGGCCGAGCTGCTGCAGCGCGGCCTGCTGCCGTTCACGAGCGACAACCGCATCCACGTCGTGCCGCCGTGCACGGTGACGCGCAAGGAGGCGGAGCGGGCGCTCGCGATCTACGAGGAGGCCTTCGCGGCCGTCGCCGCAGGCTGATCCCGGCTCGCGGACACGTCGCACTGCGACCGCGCGGCGTGATCTGCTAGCGTCCGGAGCGTGAGCGACGAATCCTCCATTTCTCCCGCGGAGGCCGCCCGCCGGGCCGCGGAGAAGGCCGCGACGGACCTCGCCGCAGCCGAGGCGCGAGCCACCCTGCAGCGCTCGCAGGACTTCCGCGCACAGGTGTCCGGGCTCCGCTTCACGGCGGAGCGCGCGGACGGCGCGGTGCGGGTCGTCGTCGACGGCGACGGGCTCCTCGTCGACGTCGGGCTGCAGCCGACCGCGAAGGCGTCCGGCAACCGGGTGCTCGCGCGCGACATCCTCCGGCTCAACGACGAGGCGTCCGCACTCGCGGCCCAGCGCTCGCTGTTCATGGGCCGGATCGAGTTCGGCGACGAGTCGGCGATCGTCGGCGACCTCCAGCGCCGGGCCGACGAGACCGCGCCGGTCGAGGCCGAGGGCGAGCAGCCGCCGGTCGCCTGACGGTAGAGTTCCCGTCCGTGCCGCACTTCCGCCCGACCCCGTTCACGGTCGACGTCCGCGACGTCATGCACCGCCCCGGCGAGATGCGCGAGCGGGAGCTCGACTTCGCCGTGCCCGAGCAGCTGGGCGAGGGCGCCGCCGTCGTCGCGCAGGGATCGGACCTGCAGATCGACGTGCGGATCGAGGGCCTGCACGACGGCATCCTCGTGACCGCGGAGGTCGAGACGGAGGCGACGGGGGAGTGCGGGCGCTGCCTCGACCCCGTGCGGCTCCCCGTCCGAGTCGATATCCAGGAGCTCTTCGGCTATTCTGAGGGCGAAGTCTTCGACTATGCGGTTCGCGATGATCACGTGGATCTCGAACCCGTGGTCCGCGACGCGGTGGTGCTGGCACTGCCGTTCCAGCCGGTCTGTCGACCGGACTGCCCAGGCCTCGATCCCGTCACGGGGGAGAAGCTGACGGCCGTTCCGGAGCAGGAGAGCCGTGCGGTCCCCGACCCGCGGTGGGCCGTGCTGGAGGGCTTCGGCGCTGGACAGGACAGCGCGAACGACACGTCCGGTGCCCCGGGCACCGAGGAAGAGAAGAGATAGACCATGGCCGTTCCCAAGCGCCGGCAGTCGCGCGCCAACACCCACGCCCGCCGCTCGCAGTGGAAGGCGACCGCGCCGACCCTGGTGAAGACCGTCGAGAACGGCCGCACCGTCTACAGCCTCCCGCACCGCGCGAAGGTCGTCGAGGACAGCGCCGGCACGCCCCTGTACCTGGAGTACAAGGGCCGCAAGGTCGCCGACGTCTGAGTCGGACCGGTCGGCGGCGAGTCCGCCGGCGGAGGTCCCGCGGAGCCTGATCGAGCAGCTCGAGGTCGCGATCGACCCCGAGTTGCTCGTCGTCGCGCTCACGCACCGCTCGTACGCGTACGAGCACGGTGGCACCGGCCACAACGAGCGCCTCGAGTTCCTCGGCGACTCGATCCTCGGCCAGGCCGTCACCGTCAAGCTGTTCCGTGAGAACCCGGATCTCGACGAGGGCGACCTCGCGAAGCGCCGCGCGTCGCTCGTCTCGACCGTCGCGCTCGCTGAGGTGGCCCGCGGCATCGGCCTCGGCGTGCACCTGCGGCTCGGCCGCGGCGAGGAGCTGACGGGCGGCCGCGACAAGAGCTCGATCCTCGCCGACACCGTCGAGGCGATCATCGGCGCGACGTACCTCTCCGCCGGTCCGGATGCCGCCACCGACCTGGTGCTGCGCCTCGTCGCGCCGCTCCTGGCCGATCCGCACCGCTTCGGCGCCGCGATGGACCCGAAGACGAGCCTGCAGGAGCTCTCGGCCCGCAGCGGCCGCGGGCTGCCGCGCTACGACGTCTCCGACACCGGCCCCGATCACGACAAGCGCTTCCACGCGACCGTCTCGGTCGGCGACGAGCCCGTCGCCTCCGGCACCGGCACGAGCAAGAAGCAGGCCGAGATGGCCGCCGCGCTCGAGGCCTGGACGATCCTCAGCCGCAAGCACTGACCTCGTGCCCGAGCTGCCCGAGGTCGAGGTGGTCCGCGCCGGCCTGGCCCCCGCGGTCGCCGGCGCGCGCGTCGAGTGGGTCGAGGTGCTGGAGCCGCGATCGCTGAAACGCCACGACGGCGACGCCGCGGACTTCGAGGCCGGGCTCACCGGGGCGGAGCTGCTCGAGCCCGCCCGCCGCGGCAAGTTCCTCTGGGTGCCGTTCGCGCCGTCTCGGACCCCTGAGCCGGTCGACGGGCGCGCGCTGATGGTGCATCTCGGGATGAGCGGCCAGGTGCTGCTGCGCGCCCCCGAGGCGCCGCGCGACCGGCTCACGCGCATCGTGCTCGGCATCCGGCATCCGGAGCACGGCGAGCTCCGCGTCGACTTCGTCGACCAGCGCATCTTCGGCTCGATGGCGATCGACGCTCTCGTGCCCGCCCCGGATGCCGCCGATGACCTCATCCCGACGCAGGTGACGCACATCGCCCGCGATCCGTTGGATCCGCGCTTCGACGACCGCCGCCTGCTCGCCGCGCTCGCGCGGAAGGACAGCGGCATCAAGCGGGTGCTGCTCGACCAGACCACGGTCAGCGGCATCGGCAACATCTACGCGGACGAGGCGCTCTGGGCGGCCCGCATCCACTACGAGCAGCCGGCGTCGTCGCTGTCGCGCCACCGCGCGACCGTGCTGCTGGCGGAGGTGCGGCTGGTGCTCGGCAAGGCGCTCGCCGAGGGCGGCACGAGCTTCGACGCGCAGTACGTCAACGTGAACGGCGCCTCCGGCTACTTCTCGCACTCGCTCAACGCGTACGGGCAGGCGGGCCGGCCGTGCCCGCGCTGCGGCCGTCCGATCGTGCGCGAGACGTTCATGAACCGCGGCTCGCACTTCTGTCCGCACTGCCAGCGGCTCCGCCTGCCTGCCTAGCGGATGCGGAACCGCTCCGGGATCGGCGCGCCCGCGTCGACCGCGAGCCCCGCGAGCAGCTCGCCGAGCACCGGCCCGAACTTGAAGCCGTGGCCCGAGAACCCGGTCGCGACGACGACGGGCCCCCGTCGGTCGAGCACGAAGTCCTCGTCGGCCGTGAGGTCGTAGAGGCAGCTGATCGGCTCCGGCCGGCTCGCGTCCACGCCGGGCACGAGCTCGGCGACGATGCGCTGCAGGTCGGCCAGGCGCCCGGGCTCGACGGCGGAGTCGCGCTCGTCGGCCGTCGTGATCACCCCGTCGCCGTGCCAGCCGACCTTCACGCCCTCGCCCGGCGTCTCCAGCCCGTAGACGCTGCGGCCGTCGCGGTAGACCACGAAGCTCGGCCAATCCGCGGCGGGCAGCAGCGACGGGAAGTGCGCGGGCTGCACCTGCTCGACCCGCACCGACGGCAGCGGGGCGCCGCGATCGGCGAACCAGCCGCCGACGAGCGGATGCGCCCACGAGCCCACGGCCGCGACGACCGCGTCCGCCTCGATCGCGGCGCCGTCCGCGTGCACGAGCGCGGCGCCGGAGGTCGTCTCCTCGATGCCGTCGACTCGGACGCCGAAGCGGAGGTCGGCGCCGTCGGCCGCCGCCGCGTCGAGGAGCGTCTCGATCGCGTCGGCGGAGCGGATCCGGCCGCCGTCCGCGCCGAGCAGCACGTCGCCGTCGAACCGCAGTCCGCGCCAGCGCGCCGTGGCGTCGGCCGCCGCGAGCCGCTCCACGGCCGCGCCGCCGGCGCGCATCGCCGCCTCGATGCGGTCGAGCATCGCGTCGTCGCCGGAGTCGATCGCGCCCGTGCGGTCGAGCAGCGCCCGCCCGGACCGCGCCTCGAGCGCACGCCAGGCGCGGAGGGCGCGGGTGCTGAGGTCGACGTAGTCCGCCGCGTCGTAGCCCTGGCGGAAGATGCGCGATGCGCCGTGCGACGAGCCGCGATCGTGCCCGCGGGCGAAGCGCTCCAGCAGCACGACCCGGCGGCCGGCGGCGGCGAGGGCCGCCGCGGTCGCGGCGCCGACGATCCCCGCGCCGACGACCACGGCATCCGCTCGCCCGGTCACGCCTCCGCTCCGGATGCCGCCGGGTCGGGCGGGACCGCCGAGCCCGGCAGGTCCTTGCGCCAGGCGCCCTCGTAGCCCATCGGCACGAAGCCGATCGCCTCGTTGACCGAGAGCATGTGCCGGTTCTCCTCCGCGTTCCACGTGACGACCGAGGGCCGGCCCGGGTAGCGCTCCTCGAGGGCCTGCAGGTTCGCGATCTTCAGCAGCATGCCGAGCCGGTGCCCGCGGTCCTCGGCGCGCACGAGCGTGTCCCACTGGTGCACGGCGGCGCCGTCCTGCGGCACGCTGAATCGGGTGTAGCCAGCGAGCCGGCCGGACTCCTCGTGCTCGACGGCCGCGGTGAGCAGGTCGTACGTGGAGCCGAGCAGCCGCGCCTCCGTCTCGGCGACGCGGTCGGCGTCCCAGGTCTCGGCCGGCTCCTCGAGGCCGGCACTCGGCGCGTCCGTGCTCATCCTGGCCAGCAGCTCGGCCATCCCGGCGCGGTACGGCTCCGGCGTCGCGCCGGGCCAGATGTGCACGCGGTAGCCCGGCGCGTGAGCTTCGGCCTCGGCGCGCAGCACGGCGAGCGCGTCGGCATCCGCCGGCAGCGGGAACCGGCTGCCGCGCTCCACCTGCTCGAGCCGCCAGCCGCGGGCGAGCAGGAACCGCACCTCGCGGTTCGCGAGCGGCACCGAGCCGAAGCCGGTCGGCGCGGTGAGCCGCTCGCCGGGGCCGTCGGGGGAGGCGGCGTAGCTGATGATCTTCGTCATCCCCTCCTCCGCCGCGATCCGCTCGACCGCATCCGCGAGGGCGCGTCCGACGCCGGCGCCCTGCTCGTCCGGATGCACCTGCACGTCGAGCCACGCCGTGTCGGGCGTCTCGAGCGCCCACTGGAGGCCGCCGCGGCCGACGATCCGCCCGTCGCGCCGCGCGACGATGAGCCGCTTGCCCTCGTTCGGGTCGTGCCAGTGCGGCAGCCGCTGCTCCGCCGTCATGACGACGTCGGCGGTGCCGTACGCGAGCACCTCGGTCGCGATCGCGGCCTCGACCGCGGCGGCGTAGTCGTCCCAGCCCGGTGCGCCGACGGCCTCCGGGAGGGTCAGCTCGTCGATGGTGATGCCGGTCATGCGCCGGGTCCTCTCTTGCGTGCCTGCAGGGTGTAGGTGAGCGGCAGCTCCGGCGGCGTGCTCCTGAGGCGCGCCTCGCCGGCCTCCGCGTCCCAGTCCATCGCGGCGGGCAGGGCCAGCCACGGGATGCTGTCGTGCTCGACGAGCGCGGTGATCTCCAGGCCCTGCTCGAGCAGCGCCGTCACGATCTCGCCGAGGCCGTGGTTGAAGATGTGCGTCGTCGCCGCGGTGATCGGCCCGTCCGTCGTCACGTAGGAGACGTCCGACTCGTCGACGAGCGGCGCGTCCGGGTGCTCGAAGTACGGGTCGCGGGCGACGAGGAGCCCGTCCTGGCGCTCCCAGTCCATCGTGGCCAGCATCGGATGCTGCTCGCGCAGGTGCAGCCGGGCGCCCGGGCGCAGGAGCGCGGCGACGGCGGCGGCCCAGGGGCGGATGCGCGGCAGCCAGCTCAGCACCCCGATGCCCGTGTAGACGAGGTCGAAGCGCTCGCGGCCGAGCGCGGCCGGGGCGTCGTAGACGTCCGAGACCACGTAGTCGATGTCGGCGCCGGCGCGCTCCGCGAGCCGGCGCGCCTCGTCGATGGACGCGGCCGAGAAGTCGAGCCCGGTCACGCGGGCGCCCAGCCGGTGCAGCGAGAGCGTGTCGGTGCCGATGTGGCACTGCAGATGGGCGACGTCGAGCCCGGCGAGGCCGCCGAGCCGCGGCAGGTCGAAGCGGACGACCCCCGACAGCCACGCCGGGTCGGCGGCGGCCCGCTCGAGCTGGTAGTCGGGGCTGGCGGCGTGCAGCGGCGCGCGGGAGTCCCAGTTGGCGCGGTTCAGGGTGAGGTAGTCGTCGCTCATGGCGGCCTCCGGTCGTGGCGCAGGTGCGGTGCCGCCGGGCGAGGTCGTCGCGGGCAGCCGACCAGGATGGCGGACCTCCGCCCGCGGCGCAACCCGTCAGGAGAACGTGGCGACGGCGATCGCGAGCACGATGCCCGCGATCAGCAGCAGCCCGACGAACGTCGCGCCGCCGACGATGAGCGCGAACGCCCAGCGGTGCGCGTCGCGCCAGTGCAGCGTCCGCGGATCCCAGGCGCGCAGCTCCGGCGCGGTGACCGGGCGGTCGAGGTGGATGTGCTCGATGCCGCGGGCGGCGAGGTCCTGCACCAGCAGGCCGAGCTGCGCGCGGTCCCAGATCGTGCCGATCAGCCACGACAGCCGCCGGTCGGGGCCGAGCAGGAAGACGTGGGCGGTGTCCGCCGCGACGGTGATCGTCATCCGGTCGACCGAGACGACGCGCACGATCTCGGCGGCCGTGACGCGCCGCGTGCGGAACAGCCCCTGGGCGATGAGGTACCGCCCGTCGACCGCCTCGATGCGCGAGCGCCGCACGGCCAGCCGCACCAGCGCGAGGGTCAGCGGGATCATCAGCGCGCCGAGGATCACGAGCAGGATGCCGAACCCACGGGACACGAGCAGCTGCAGCAGGCCGAGCAGGATCAGCATCACCGAGACGGGCACCGCGATGGCGATGTTGAGGCGCTGGAACGAGCGCCGGGTCTCCGGCGTCATCCGGATCACGAGCGGCGGGGCGGAGGGAGGCTGCTGCACCCCGCCAGTCTGCCCGGTCGCGGGCCCGTGTTCCGGTACCGTGGAGCGGTCTCCAGCCCCCGGAACGAGAGCGTGCGCGCGTGTATCTGAAGAGCCTGACCCTCAAGGGGTTCAAGTCCTTCGCGTCGCCGACCACCTTCGCGTTCGAGCCCGGTGTCACCGCCGTCGTCGGCCCGAACGGCTCCGGCAAGTCGAACGTCGTCGACGGGCTCGCCTGGGTCATGGGCGAGCAGGGGGCGAAGACCCTCCGCGGCGGCAAGATGGAGGACGTCATCTTCGCCGGCACCGCGACCCGCGGCCCGCTCGGCCGGGCCGAGGTCACGCTGACCATCGACAACGCGGACGGCGCGCTGCCGATCGAGTACAGCGAGGTCACGATCTCGCGCACGCTGTTCCGCAACGGCGGCAGCGAGTACGCCATCAACGGCCAGCAGTGCCGCCTGCTCGACGTGCAGGAGCTGCTCTCCGACTCCGGACTCGGCCGCGAGATGCACGTCATCGTCGGGCAGGGGCAGCTCGACCAGGTGCTGCATGCGACGCCGGAGGAGCGGCGCGGCTTCATCGAGGAGGCCGCCGGCATCCTCAAGCACCGCCGCCGCAAGGAGAAGACGCTCCGCAAGCTCGAGGCGATGCAGTCGAACCTGACCCGGCTCGCCGACCTGCAGACCGAGGTGCGCCGGCAGCTCAAGCCGCTCGGACGCCAGGCCGAGGTCGCCCGCGAGGCCCAGACCATCCAGGCGATCGTGCGCGACGCCCGCGCCCGGCTGCTGGCCGACGAGGTCGTCGAGCTGCGCTCCGCGATCTCGGACGTCTCGCGCACGGAGTCGGAGCGCAAGACCGAGCGCCTCGTGCTGCAGGAGCAGCTCGACCAGGCGAAGCTGCGGATGGGCCGGCTCGAGCAGACCGGCACCTCGACCGCCGTCGACGAGTCCCGCCGCACCGCCTTCGGTCTCGAGCAGGTGCACGACCGGCTCCGCTCGCTGTCCGCGCTCGCCGGGCAGCGGCTGACGCTGCTCACCCAGCAGGCCGAGCTGCCCGGCATGACCTCGACCGTCAGCGCGTCGATGGTCGAGGACGCCCGCGAGGAGGCCGAGCGGCTGCACGGCAGCGTCGTCGCCGCCGAGGAGGAGCTCGGGCGCGCCACCGCCGTCACGGCGTCCGCGCGCGCCAGCCTCGACTCCCTCGACGAGGAGATCAGCGCGCAGAGCGCGCTCGTCTCGCAGCACGACCTCGAGCAGGCCCGCCTCCGCAGCCAGGTCGAGCTCGCCGGATCTCGGCTCGCCGCCTCCACCGCCGAGCTCGAGCGCCAGCGCGGCGCCAGCGTCGAGGCGGAGGCGCGTCGCGAGCAGGCGCGCACCGACTTCCTCGCGCTCGAGGGCGACGACGGCGCGCCGGACGGCGACGGCGAGGCGCTCGCGACCGCCGTGTCCGAGGCGGAGGCCAAGGTGGCCCGCCGCCAGGAGGAGATCGAGCAGCTGCGCGACGAGGTGCACCAGGCCGAGCGCGAGCGCGACGCGCTCGCCGCCCGCGTCGCCGCGCTGAGCATGGCCGCCGGCTCGCACCAGGGCGCCGACGCGATCACCGGCCTCGCCGGCATCCGCGGCATCGTCAGCGACTTCGTGCGCGTGCACCCGGGCTGGGAGGCGGCGATCGCCGCCGCGCTCGGCGGACTGGCGGAGGGCGCGCTCGCCCGCAGCCGCGACGTCGCGCTGAACGCGCTCGAGGAGGCCCGCTCCGGCGACGCCGGCCGCATCGACATCGTCGTGTCCGACGCCGTGCCGCCCGCGCCGCTCGGCGCGCTGCCGACCGGCGCCCGCACGGCGACGAGCCTCGTTGAGGCCCCGCCCGGCGTGCGCGGCCTGCTCGCCCGCACCGTCGTCGTCGACGACCTCGACGTGGCCCGCATCGTCTGGCCGCAGCTCTCGCGCTACGACGACGTCACCCTCATCACGCGCGAGGGCGAGGTGCTGACGGAGTTCGTGCTCCGCGGCGGCACCGGCGGCACGCGCAGCCGGCTCGAGCTGCTCGCCGAGCGCGACACCGCGCAGGAGCGCCTCGTCGGCGTCACGACCCGCATCGAGCGGGCCGAGGGCGCGCTCGCCGACCACCGCGAGAAGCTCGCCAAGGCGCGCGGCAAGGCGGACGACGCCGCCATCCGGCTCAAGGAGTTCGACACGGCGCTCGCCGCCCGCAGCGACGCGCTCGGCCGCGGACGCGTCCAGCTGGAGGCCGCGGAGGCCGAAGCCCAGCGCCTCGCCGACGCGATCGCCGCGCTCGCCGAGGCCGTGCGCGGCGCCCAGTCCGAGAACGACCGCGCCGTCGGCGCCCAGGAGGAGCACGCCGCGTCGCCGCGGCCCATCCTCGACGTGTCCGCCCGCGACGAGCTGTTCGGCGAGCTCGAGGAGGCGCGCGGCCGCGAGGTGGAGCTGCGCGTCGCGCTCGAGACCGCCCGCGAGCGCGTCCGTGCGCAGGTGCAGGCGGCGGAGAGCCTCCAGCGCCAGCTCGACGCCGAGCGCGCCGCGGCCGAGGAGGCCGCCCGCATCGCCGTGCTGCGCCAGCACCAGGTCGGCGCCGCCTCCGCGGTGCTCGACTCGCTGCCGCCGGTGCTCTCGCTCGCCGAGCGCTCGGTGTTCCAGGCCCGCGAGGAGCTCGCGTCGGCGGAGGCGGAGCGCGCGAAGCAGAACGACGAGCTGACGCAGCTGCGCACCGGCGAGGCCGCGCTGCGGGAGCGGCTCAGCGCGCTCAACGAGAACGTGCACGGGCTCGAGATGCAGGCCTACGAGAAGCGGCTGCACCTCTCGACCCTGCTCGAGCGCGCCGCGGAGGAGCTCGGGCTCGACGAGGACGTGCTGGTGGCGGAGTTCGGCCCCGAGGCGCCCGTGCCGGTGGACGCGGATCTCGTGGCGCAGGAGCGGGGGGCTGAGCCCGTCGAAGCCACGGACGACACTCGGACGGCTGAGCCTGTCGAAGCCTCCGATGACGACACTCGGATGGCTGAGCCTGTCGAAGCCTCCGATGACGACGACGCCGCGCACGAGACCCGCCCGTTCGTGCGCGAGGAGCAGCGCCGCCGGCTCGCGGAGGCGGAGCGCAAGCTCGCGCTGCTCGGCCGCGTGAACCCGCTCGCCCTCGAGGAGTTCGCCGCGCTCGAGCAGCGCCACCGCTTCCTCAGCGAGCAGCTGACCGACCTCACGCAGACGCGGCGCGACCTCATGACGATCATCGAGGAGATCGACGAGAAGATGCAGGACATCTTCCGCGCGGCCTTCGACGACACCAAGGCGGCGTTCAACCGCGTCTTCCCGATCCTGTTCCCGGGCGGCTCGGGCAGCCTGTTCCTCACCGACCCCGACGACATGCTCGCGACCGGCATCGAGGTCACCGTGAAGCCGGCCGGCAAGAAGATCGAGCGGCTGTCGCTGCTGTCCGGCGGCGAGCGGTCGCTGGCGGCCGTTGCGCTGCTCATCGCGATCTTCAAGGCCCGGCCGAGCCCGTTCTACATCATGGACGAGGTCGAGGCGGCGCTCGACGACGCGAACCTCGGCCGGCTGCTGACGATCTTCGAGGACCTCCGCCAGAGCTCGCAGCTCATCGTCATCACGCACCAGAAGCGCACGATGGAGATCGCGGACGCGCTCTACGGCGTCTCGATGCGCCAGGACGGCGTCAGCGCGGTCGTCGGCCAGCGCATCCAGACGGAGCGCCGCCAGCTGGAGTCCGCGGGCTGAGCGATCCGGATGGCTGAGCCTGTCGAAGCCCCTTCGACAGGCTCAGGGATCTGAAGTGCGGCTGAGGGATCCGACGTGCGGCTCAGGAGGCCGGGTCCGCCCGCCCCTCCAGCACGCCGAGGTCCGCGGAGTCGAACGCCGCGTTCTGCGTCAGGGCGACGGTGACGGCGTCGCCCTCGGCGCGGATCACGGCGGTGATCGTGAACGGCGTGGAGACGAACACGAAGCGGATGCGGAACTCGTCGCCGACCCAGGCCGCGCTGGTCGCGACGTCCGCATCGACCCCGAGCGGGGCGCCGCTCGATGCCGGGATCCAGTCGCCGGCGCCGAGCCGGAGCGACTGCGGACCGCCCGCGGTCTCGACGTCGAGGGTCCAGCCGCCGGCGGCCTCCGGCGTCAGCAAGAAGGCGGAGATGCCGGGCAGCGAGCGCGTCAGCGCCCAGCGCCGGCGCTCGAGGCCCGCGGCGGCCGGCGAGGTCGGGGTGCCGTGCTGCGGCGGCATCCGGAGGTGCGCGAGGCGGGTGCTCAGCGCCTCGGCCGCGAGCGGGTCCTCCGCCCGGGTCGGCCCGATCGCGGGCAGCAGCTCGTGCCAGACGGCGTCGAGCACGGCCTGCATGTCGACGAGCCCGCTCGTGATCGCGAGCACGGCATCCTGCTCCGGCAGCACGAGCACGAACTG
Organism: Schumannella sp. GW821-FHT10F01; assembly: GCF_058809295.1. Classification (NCBI taxonomy): domain Bacteria; kingdom Bacillati; phylum Actinomycetota; class Actinomycetes; order Micrococcales; family Microbacteriaceae; genus Schumannella; species Schumannella sp. GW821-FHT10F01. The sequence goes on along the minus strand of NZ_JBXASM010000007.1, from coordinate 92,313 downwards.
CCCGAAGGCGCCGTCGCCGCGGTACGCGCCGTGCCGGGCGCGCCAGAACTGCCAGCCGTAGCCCTCGCTCCAGTCGGGGTTCGTGTCCGGCCCTGCGTTCGGCACCTGGAACGACGTGGCCTCGTCGACCCAGGCGGCCGGCAGCACCTGGTCGTGGCCCCACAGCCCTCGGTGCAGCAGCGTCTGCCCGAAGCGGGCGAGGGCCTCCGTCGTGAGGTGCAGGCCGGTGCCGGCGCGATCGAGGCCGTCGGCGCTCTGCTCCCAGTGGCCGGGCTCGATGCCGAGCGGCGCGAACAGGCGCGGCCCGAGGTACTCGAGCAGCGAGCCGCCGGTGAGCCGCTGCACGATGGCGCCGGCCAGGAACGTGTCGCCGGTGTCGTAGACGAAGCGCTCGCCCGGCTCGTCCGCGAACGGCGTGCCGAGCGCGGAGGCGACGGTCACCTCGTCGCGCGGCGCGAAGCTCTCGCCGCCGTGCCCGCTCGTCATCGTCAGCAGATGCCGCACGGTGAGCCGCGCCAGCCGCGGGTCCGGGTCGGCCGGCACTGCATCCGGCAGCAGGTCGGCGACGCGGTCGTCGACGCCGAAGAGGCCGTCGGCCATCGCGAGTCCGACCGCCGCCGACGTGAAGCTCTTGCTGACCGAGTACAGCGCGTGCGGCCGGTCGGCGGTGTACGGCGCCCACCAGCCCTCGGCGACGACCGTGCCGTGGCGCAGCAGCACCATCCCGTGCACGGAGTCCATCGCGTCGAGCTCGCGCACGAGCGCCTCGACGGCGGCGGACGGGATGCCCTGCGCCTCGGGCGCGGAGCGGGGGAGCGGGGCGACGTCGGCCATGCCCCCAGTCAACACCCGGAGGCCCGCGGTCAGCCGATCTCGGCCGGAGCCGGATCCGCTCCGTTGACCGTGATCACGCGGAGCCCGTCCGCGCCGCTCTCGACGAGCGACACGGAGCCGTTGTCGATGGCGGGCACCTTGAAGCCGACCAGCTCCGACAGCGTGTAGCGGATGATCGTGCCGTGGCAGACGACCACGATCTCGCGTCCCGGATGCGCTGCGCCGATCGCGTCGAGGGCCCGCAGGCCGCGCTCCACCACGGACGTCAGCGGCTCGACGCTCGGCTCGCTCTTGCCCGGCCAGAGCCGCTCGACCTGCGCCTCGGTGTCGCCCTCCAGCGCGCCGTAGTCGCGCTCGACGAGGTCGGCGTACGAGGGGCCGAGCTCGATGCCGAGCCCGGCGGCGATGATCTCCGCGGTCGTCCGCGCGCGCTGCAGCGGCGAGCTGACCACGAGGTCCCACGGCGTCGCCGCGGCCCGGAGCACCTCGACCGCGGCGGCGGCCTGCTCGTGTCCGGTGGCGTTGAGCGGCCAGTCGCTGGCGCCCTGGAGGCGGCCCTGGAGGTTGAGGTCGGTCTGGCCGTGCCGGATCAGCGCCAGCATTCAGGCATCCACCTCGGCGACGACCGGCACGCCGCCGTTGCTGAGCAGCGTCCAGCCGGACTCGGTCCAGGCGGCGATCGCGCGGCCGGTGTTGTCGAGCGCCGGCATGTCCATCGGCTCGACGCCGGCGATGCGGGCCGCGATCGCGCGGATGACGGTGCCGTGCGCCGCGATGATGACGTCCTGGTCCGGGTAGTCGGCGCGCACCTGCTCGAGCGCCGCGAAGCCGCGCTCCGCCACCTGCTCCATCGTCTCGCTGCCCTCGGCGTCCCAGTTCGGCCACCGCACCACGGCCTCGTCGATCGTGAAGCCCTCGCCGGCGCCGAAGTCGAGCTCGGCGAAGCCCTCGTAGGCCGGGCCGAGCTCGAGCCCGAGCTTCTCGGCCACGATCGCGCCGGTCTCGCGGGCCCGCGACAGCGGCGAGCTCACGACGATCGCCCAGTCCTGCTCGTCGCGCTGCGCGGCGAGCAGCTCGCCCACCTCGGAAGCCTGCTGCCGCCCGGTCGCGTTGAGCGGGATGTCGCTGGATCCCTGCAGCCTCCGCTCGAGATTCCAGTCGGTCTGGCCGTGGCGGAGGAGCGCGATCGTCATGCCCCCATCCTCCCAGGCCCGTTCGACGCTCCGCTGAACGCCCGGCGACCGGCGGACGCGGCGCCATGGGCTCATCCGCGTACGCGAGTGGCGACTGCGGACCGTCGCAGGTGCGCAGTCGGCGGCTCGCGTACGCGGTCGGGGTCGTCGCCGCCGCCTAGGCTGGGCGCATGGCGGCATCCTGGTCACTCGGCGGCGCGCTGCGCGGTCTGTTCGCGAAGCCGACCATCGACGAGGAGACCTGGGACGACCTCGAGACCGCCCTCATCACCGCCGACTTCGGGCCGACGATCTCCGAGCAGATCATCGAGGACCTCCGCGCGAAGGTGGACCGCTACCGCACCACGGATCCGCGCGACCTCCAGCGGATGCTCCGCGAGAGCCTCGAGGAGCGGTTGTCGAGGCTCGACCCGACCCTCCACCTGCAGGAGCGGCCCGCCGTCATCCTCGTCGTCGGCGTCAACGGCGTCGGCAAGACCACCACGATCGGCAAGTTCGCCCGCTTCCTCGCGAACTACGGCCGCAGCGTCGTCGTCGGCGCGGCGGACACGTTCCGCGCGGCCGCCGTCGAGCAGCTCGCGACCTGGGCGGAGCGGGCCGGGGCGCAGATCGTCCGCCCGCAGCAGCAGGGGCAGGATCCGGCCTCCGTCGCGTTCCAGACCGTCGAGAAGGCGAAGAACGAGGGCATCGAGATGGTGCTCATCGACACCGCCGGCCGGCTGCAGACGAAGAGCGGCCTCATGGACGAGCTCGCAAAGGTGAAGCGCGTTGTCGAGAAGCAGGCGCCGATCGCCGAGGTGCTGCTCGTGCTCGACGCGACCACCGGGCAGAACGGGCTCGCTCAGGCCGAGGCGTTCATCGAGCACGCCGGCGTCACCGGCCTCGTGCTCACGAAGCTCGACGGCTCCGCGAAGGGCGGCTTCGTGCTCGCGGTGCAGGAGAAGACCGGCATCCCGATCAAGCTCATCGGCCAGGGCGAGGGCATCGGTGACCTCACCGGCTTCACCCCGCACGTCTTCGCGCAGCAGCTCGTCGGCTGAGATCGGGCGCTCCCTCAGCAGCCGGAAACCGGCCCGAAATCCGGGGTACGCGGCGTCCTCCGGATGCCCCACCCGAGCCTGAGGGGATCCCCGGCGGGCCCGGGGAGACCCCGCAGAACCCGGTCCATGCGCACGCATCGGATGTCAGCGTCGAGGCATGAGAACAGCCTCCGCCTCCCTCGCGATCCTGCTCCTCCGCCTCGTGCTCGCCGTCGTCTTCGTGGCGCACGGTCTGCAGAAGCTCCTCGGCCAGGGGGTCGAGGGCACGGCCGCCGGCTTCGCGCAGATGGGCGTGCCGCTCGCGCAGGTCGCCGCGCCGCTCGTGATCGCTCTCGAGATCGGCGGCGGCGTGCTGCTCGGCCTCGGCCTGCTCGCCCGGCCGGTCGCGGCGCTGCTCGCGGTCGACATGATCGCGGCCTGGGTGCTCGTGCACGCGGGCAGCGGCTTCTTCGCGCAGGACGGCGGCTTCGAGTACGTGCTCGTGCTCACCGCCGCCTCGGCCGTCATCGCGATCGCCGGCGCCGGACGCGCCTCGCTGGATTCCGCCATCGCGCCGCGCCTCGGCTCCCGTCGCCGTCGGCTCGCCTTCGCCCGGGCCTGACCCGGAACGACGGGGCGGCCGGGATCCGCGCTCAGCCGAGCGGCGCGAGCCCCCGGTGGGCCTCCGCGAGCTCGCGGTACTGCACGGCGTTGCGGGCGACCCGGTCGCGCAGCTCCGGATCCCGGATCTCGCCCCGCACCTTGGCCGGCACCCCGGCGGCGATGGACCCCGCCGGCACCTCGTGCCCCTCGAGCAGCACCGCGCCGGCCGCGACGAGGGCGCCGGGGCCGACGACGGATCCGCTGAGCAGCCGGGACCCCATCCCGATCAGCGCGCCATCGCCGATCCGCGCGCCGTGCACGATCGCGGCATGGCCGATGCCGACCCCGGCCCCGATCACCGTCGGGTTGCCGAGGTCGGTGTGCACGACCGAGTTGTCCTGGATGTTGCTGCCCTCGCCGAGCACGATCTCCTCGAGGTCGCCGCGCAGCACGGTGCCGTACCAGACGCTCGCATGCGGGCCGATGCGCACCCGGCCGATGATCGTCGCGTTCGGCGCGACGAACGCCGTCCGGTGGATGTCGGGCTCGTGCCCGTCGAACGGCAGGAGAAGCGGCATGCGGTCAGCCTAGGGTGGGCGCCATGAGCCTTCCCGAGCTGTCGTCGACCGACCTCGCCGCCGCCCTCGAGGGCGTGACGGAGCACTGGAGCCCGCGCGTCGTCGGCCGCGTCAACGACCAGTACGTGAAGGTCGCGAAGCTGCTCGGCGAGTTCGTCTGGCACGCCCACGACGAGGAGGACGAGCTCTTCCTCGTGCTGCGGGGCGTGCTGCGCATCCAGCTCGAGGGCGACCGGGAGGTGCGCGTCGAGTCCGGCGGCTTCTTCGTCGTGCCGCGCGGCGTGCGGCACAACCCGATCGCCGACGAGGAGGTGCACGTCGTGCTCATCGAGACCGTCACCACGGCCCACACGGGCGACGTCGTGACCGACCGGACCCGCTCCGTCGACGAGCAGCTGGGCCGCTCCGCGTAGAATCGCCCGCATCATGGCCACCTTCGGTACCCTCTCCGACCGTCTCGTCGAGACCTTCAGCAAGCTCCGCACCAAGGGGCGCCTCACGCCCGCGGACGTCGACGGGACGGTGCGCGAGATCCGCCGCGCCCTGCTCGACGCGGACGTCGCACTCGAGGTGGTCAAGGACTTCACCGCGAAGGTGCGCGAGCGCGCGCTCTCGGACGAGGTCAGCAAGGCGCTGAACCCGGCGCAGCAGGTCGTGCAGATCGTCAACGACGAGCTGGTCGCCGTCCTCGGCGGGCAGCAGCGCCGGCTCGAGTTCGCGAAGACCCCGCCGACCGTGATCATGCTCGCCGGCCTCCAGGGCGCGGGCAAGACGACCCTCGCCGGCAAGCTCGCGAAGTGGCTCAAGAAGGACGGCCACACCCCGATGCTGGTCGCAGCCGACCTCCAGCGCCCGAACGCGGTCACCCAGCTGCAGGTCGTCGGCGACCAGGCCGGCGTGCCGGTGTGGGCGCCGGAGCCCGGCAACGGCGTCGGCGATCCGGTGAAGGTCGCGAAGCAGGGCGTCGCGGAGGCGCAGCGCCGGCAGTTCGACACCGTCATCGTCGACACCGCCGGACGCCTCGGAATCGACGCCGAGCTCATGAAGCAGGCGTCCGACATCCGCAAGGCCGTCGACCCGGACGAGGTGCTGTTCGTCATCGACGCGATGATCGGCCAGGACGCGGTCGCCACGGCGCGTGCGTTCCAGGAGGGCGTCGACTTCACCGGCGTCGTGCTGTCGAAGCTCGACGGCGACGCCCGCGGCGGCGCGGCGCTCAGCGTCGCGAGCATCACCGGGCGCCCGATCATGTTCGCGTCCACCGGCGAGGGGCTCGACGACTTCGAGCCGTTCCACCCGGATCGCATGGCCGGCCGCATCCTCGACCTCGGCGACATCCTCACCCTCATCGAGCAGGCGCAGTCCGCGTTCGACGAGGACGAGGCCCGCAAGGTCGCGGAGAAGTTCGCGACCGACAGCTTCACGCTCGACGACTTCCTGTCGCAGATGCAGCAGCTGAAGAACATGGGGTCGCTGAAGGGGATGCTCGGCATGCTCCCCGGCGCCCGCGGCATGCGCGAGCAGCTGGAGAACTTCGACGAGCGCGAGATCACCCGCACCGAGGCGATCATCCAGTCGATGACGCCGCAGGAGCGCGCCCTGCCGAAGCTGCTGAACGGCTCGCGCCGCCTCCGGATCGCGAAGGGCTCCGGCACGACCGTCACGGACGTGAACGGGCTCGTCACGCGCTTCGACCAGGCGTCGAAGATGATGAAGACCGTCGCGAAGGGCGGCATGCCGCAGGTGCCCGGGATGGGCCCGGTGCCCGGCATGGGCGGCGGCCGTGCGGCCCTCGCGAAGCAGCAGGCCAAGCGGAAGAAGGGCGGATCGCGCAGCGGCAACCCCGCCAAGCGCGCCGCGGACGAGGCGGCCCGCGCCGCCGGACGCCCGCTGGACGGCGAGGCGGCTCCGAGCGGCTCGGGCTTCGGGCTCGGCGGCGGCGGCGCGAAGAAGGACGGGCCGTCGGCCGAGGAGCTGGCCGCCCTCCAGAAGATGCTCGGGCGCTAGGAGCCCTCGTGCTGCGGCGTCGTCGGGGTCTCCTCGCCGGCGTCGCCCTGGCCGGCGCCGTGCTGGCGCTGGCCGCGTGCGCGCCGGTCGCGGACGCGGTCGGCGACACCGGCTGCCCGCCGACGCTCGCGGCCGCCGTCGAGGCGCGGTCCCGCCTCAGCGGAGCCCCGGGCGCGCAGGTCTCGGAGGTCTCGCCCGCCGACGTGCCGCTGCCCGCGACGCGCACGCTGCTGGGCGGGGCGTGCATCCTGCGCCTGCACTACTCGGTGCTGCTGTCGCTGCCGAACGTGTTCCGCATCCTCGTGCCGGGCGGCGCGGGCACCGAGTCGGCGCTCGGCATGACCCTCGCCCGCGACGGCTGGCTGCCGACCGCGGACCACGGGCTGCTCCGCTCCGCCGCGGGCGGCCGGGCGACGCTCGAGTCGGCGACGGCCGCGGCGCTCGGGCGCGCACTGCCGCCCGGCGCCGTCATCCCCGCGTCCTCCGCGTACGCGGGCGGGCGCATCGTGCTGCTCGGGGTCTTCCTGCCCGCGCGTCCGGCGGGCACGTGAGCGCGCGTCCGGCCGGCGTCCTCGTCGTCGTCCTGCTCGTCGCGGCGGCCCTGGGCGGCTGCGCGCCCGATCGCGCGGACCGGGGGGAGACGGGCTGCCCGCCGACCCTGGCCGGCGCGGTCGAGGATCGTGCCGTGGTCGGGGGCACCCCGACCGTGCGGGTGTCGGTGGCGTCGCCGTCGACGCTCGGCCTCCGCACCGCCGGAGCGCTGCTCTCGGACGCGTGCGTGCTGGTCGTGCACTCGATCTTCACGCCGGACGATCCGGTCGTGTACCAGGCGATCCTTCCCGGCGGCCAGGCCTCCGCCGACGCCATCGCCGGCGCGATGCTCCGCGACGGCTGGACACCGTCGCGCGACCAGACGCCCGGTGCTCGCATGCTGACCGGACCGGGTGGCGGTCGGGCATCCCTGCAGGTCTACAGCTCGCACGACTTCCTCGTCTCGCTGCCGCCCGGAGCGCGGATCCCAGACGACTCGGCCTACCGTGACGGACCCGTCGTGCTGCTCGGCCTCGCCGTCCGCGCGTCCGGTGCCGGCGGTGGTGGCGTGCCCGGCGGCTCGCAGCGGGACAGCTCGGGCTGAGACCGGCGGCGCCGCACCCGGTCGCCCTAGGCTCGAGCGCATGACGAGCCCCGCCATCCGCCCCGTCCGCATCGGCGTCCAGGTGCAGCCCCAGCACGCGACGTACGAGACCATCCGCGACACCGTCCGCACGCTCGAGGACCTCGGCGTCGACGTGATCTTCAACTGGGACCACTTCTACCCGCTGTCGGGCGAGCCGGACGGCCTGCACTTCGAGTCGTGGACGATGCTCGCGGCCCTCGCGGAGCAGACCTCGCGCGTCGAGTTCGGCGCGCTCGTCAACTGCAACTCGTACCGGAACCCCGACCTGCAGGCCGACATGGCCCGCACCATCGACCACATCAGCGCGAAGGGCGGCACCGGCCGCTTCATCTTCGGCACCGGCTCCGGCTGGTTCGAGCGCGACTACGACGAGTACGGCTACGAGTTCGGCACCGTCGGCAGCCGCCTCGACGACCTCGCCGAGGCGCTGCCGCGCATCGAGGCGCGCTGGGCGAAGCTGAACCCGGCGCCGACCCGCGAGATCCCCGTGCTCATCGGCGGCGGCGGCGAGAAGAAGACCCTCCGCCTCGTCGCGAAGCACGCCGACATCTGGCACAACTTCGCCGACCCGGAGACGCTGAAGCGCAAGCTCGACATCCTCGCCGACTGGTGCGAGAAGGAGGGCACGGACTTCTCCGCCATCGAGATCTCGAACGAGAACAACTCGAAGGACCTCTCCGCGGCGGACGAGAAGCGCGAGCTCGGCGTCTCGCTCTTCACGCTCGGCGTCTCCGGCCCGGACTACCCGCTCGACACCGTCAAGGAGTGGATCGCCTGGCGCGACTCGGTCAACGGCTGAGCAGTCCTGGGGTGGCTGAGCCGCCTTCGGGTGGCTGAGCTGCGCTCGGATGGCTGAGCCTGTCGAAGCCCCTACGCGGTCGCGGGCTCGCCGGTCTGGAACTCGGCCACGAGCGCCCGCACGACCGGGGCCGTGTCGCCGTCGTGCGCGGCCGCGACCCGGCGCTGCCGCTGGTAGCTCGCGCCCCGGTCGAGGATCAGCTCGATGTCGGCGAGCTCGCCGGCGCAGTCGAGCCGGTCCGCGATCGGCGCGAGCCGCTCCACCGTCTCGCGCAGGTGCTCCGTGACGAGCCGCTCCTCGCCGTCTGCGTCGACGATCACGATCGCCTCGAGGCCGTAGCGGGCGCCGCGCCACTTGTTCTCGCGGATGAACCACGGCGGCATCGAGGGCGGCACGACGCCGCGGTCGAGCCCGGTCTCCATCTCCTCGACGAGGCACTGCGCGAGTGCGGTGAGCGCCCCGACCTCGCGGAGCGTCGAGATGCCGTCGCAGAAGCGGAGTTCGAGCGTGCCCCACTTCGGCGAGGGCCGCACGTCCCAGCGCAGCTCGGAGTGGTCGTCGATGACGCCGACGTGGGTGAGCTCCGCGACGATCCGCTCGTAGTCCGTCCACTCGCGCAGCTCGGGCGGCAGCCCCGCCGTCGGCAGCTGCTGGAACATCAGGGCGCGGTTCGAGGCGTACCCGGTGTCGATCCCGGTCCAGAACGGACTGGACGCCGACAGCGCCTGGAAGTGCGGGTAGTAGGCGAGCATCCCCGCGATCACGGGCAGCACGCGGTCGCGCGCATCGAGCCCGATGTGCATGTGCACGCCCCAGATGAGCAGCTGGCGTCCCCAGTACTGCGTCCGGTCGAGCAGGGTCTGATAGCGGTCCTTGCCCGGCGTCACCTCCTGCGCCTGCCACTGCGCGAACGGGTGCGTGCCCGAGCACATGAGGTCGGCGCCCTGGGTGCGGGCGGCCTCCGCGGCGGCGGCGGACTCGCGCGCGAGGTCGCTGACGGCGTCGGCCACCCGCTGGTGCGGCCCGCTCACGACCTCGACGGTGTTGGTGAGGAACTCGCTGGTGGTGTGCGGGAACACGCCCTCGTCGCGGTCCAGCGCCTCGAGGATGCCGGGCGCGGCCGGCGCCAGATCCCCGCTCGCGGAGTCCACGGTCTGCAGCTCCCACTCGATCCCGACCGTCGAGCGCGCGGACTCGCGGAACGGGATGGGGCGCACCTCGATCGCCATGCGGCGAGTCTGGCAGGAGGAGGGCGGTCGGTGGCCGATTCCTCGCCGCTCCCCAGTCGGAGGTCGGCCCTAGCCTGACGACATGCCCCGCCGCTCCGCGCTCCTCCTCCCGGCCGCCATCGTCGTCACGGTGCTGGCCTGGGCCAGCGCCTTCGTCGTCATCCGCGGGGTCGCGCCGTACATCGGCGGCGGCGCGCTCGCGCTCGGCCGGCTGATCGTCGGCGCCGTCGCGCTGGCCGTGCTCCTGGCGGTGTCGCGGAAGTGGGTGCGGCCCACGGGGCGGGAGTGGCTGCTCCTCCTGCTCTACGGCGTCGCCTGGTTCGGCGCCTACAACACCGCCCTCAACCTCGCCGAGCGCACGCTCGACGCTGGCACGACCGCGCTCATCGTCAACGTCGGCCCGATCCTCATCGCGATCGGCGGCGCACTGGTCTTCCGGGAGGGCATCAGCCGGTGGCTCGCGCTCGGCTTCCTGGTCGCCTTCGTCGGCATCGTGCTCATCGCGGTCGGCAGCGGCGCCCGCTTCGGCGATGCGACCGGCATCGTCTGGTGCCTCGTCGCCGCGATCACCTACGCGATCGGGGTGCTCGCGCAGAAGCCGACCCTGCGGAGGCTGCCGGGCGGCCAGGTCACGTTCCTGGGCTGCACGATCGGCATGCTCGTGAGCCTCCCGTTCGCCGGGCAGCTGCTCGCGGAGGCGGCCGACGCCCCGCCCGCCGCGATCGCCGGCGTCGTGTACCTCGGGGTCGTGCCGACGGCGCTCGCCTTCACGACCTGGGCCTATGCGCTCGGGCGGATGCCGGCCTCCCAGCTCGGCATCTCGACCTACGTCGTGCCGCCCATCGCTGTCGTGCTCGCCCTCGTGCTCTACCGGGAGTTCCCGACGCCGCTCGCGATCGTCGGCGGCGTCATCTGCCTCGCCGGGGTGGCGCTGTCGCGGCGCCGCTCGCGACGTCCCGCTCCGCCCCAGACGGCCGTGCCGGAGCGCGTTTCCGGACCGGCCGCGGATCTGCCACAATAGGAGGTCGAGTCTGCGCGCGTTCGACCCTCTATCCGACGCGCACCAGACCCCATCCAGAGCTTCGCGTCCGAGCGTGCACCCCACGCATCCCGGCCGCGGTTCGAACTTCCAACACTCACCACTCAGGAGAATCGTGGCTGTCAAGATCCGCCTCAAGCGGCTCGGAAAGATCCGCGCGCCGTACTACCGCATCGTCGTCGCCGACTCGCGCACCAAGCGTGACGGTCGTGTGATCGAGGAGATCGGCAAGTACCACCCGACCGAGAACCCCTCGTTCATCGAGGTCGACTCGGACCGCGCCCAGTACTGGCTGTCCGTCGGCGCCCAGCCGACCGAGCAGGTCACCGCCATCCTCAAGCTCACGGGCGACTGGGGCACCTTCAAGGGCGAGAAGGATGCCAAGAGCACCGTCCAGACCCCCGAGGGCCGCTCGGAGTTCGTCGCCGACGAGAAGAAGAAGCCGGTCCTCAAGCCCAAGGCCGAGAAGAAGGCCGTGCCGGTCGCGACCGACGCCGCCGACGAGTCGCCCGCGGCTGCGGACGCCGACGCGTCGCAGGTCGCCGCCGACGAGGCCGCCGACGCGGCCGACGCCGACAAGGCCTGATCGTGCTGGCTCCCGCGCTCGAGCACCTCGTCAAGGGGATCGTGGATCACCCGGACGACGTGCGCGTGGAGTCCGTCGGTTCCTCGCGTGGCGAGGTCCTCGAGGTCCGCGTGCACCCCGAGGACCTCGGCCGCGTGATCGGCCGATCCGGCCGCACCGCGAAGGCGCTCCGCACCCTCGTGGCGGCGCTCGCCGACGGCCGTCGCGTGCGCGTCGACGTCGTCGACACCGACCGGGCGTGAGCAGCCCCGCGAAGGCTCCCAGGACGCAGCTCCGGGTCGGCCGCCTCGTCAAGGCCCACGGGCTGAAGGGCGCGCTGAAGGTCGAGCTCTACACCGACGACCCGGACCGCCGGTTCGTGCCGGGGGCGTCGTTCGCACTCCAGGTGCCGACGTCGTCCCCGTGGCACGGCAAATCGATCGAGCTGATCGAGCTGCGCTGGTACAACGCGCACCCGGTCGCGTTCTTCGAGGGCGTCGGCGACCGCACCGCGGCCGAGACGCTCGTCAAGGCGATCCTCTGGGTCGACCAGGACCCCGCCGAGCCCGCCGAGGACGACGCCTGGTTCGACTTCCAGCTCGTCGGCCTCACCGCGCTCCGCGACGGCGAGTCGGTCGGACGGGTCGCCCGCGTCGACCACCTCCCCGCTCAGGACCTCCTGGCGATCGACACCGGCGCCGGCGAGGTGCTCGTGCCGTTCGTCACGGCGATCGTCCCGGCCGTCGACATCGCCGCGGGCACCATCACCCTCACCCCGCCGACGGGCCTCTTCGAGCCCGCACCCGACGACGACCCCGAGCCGCAGGCCGCGGAGCCGGTCGAACCGGCTGGTGCTGAGGCGGCGGACGCGGACGAGTCAGTCGACGCGGACGACGACGGCCCGGAGCCGGAGCCGCAGCCGACGGACACGACGCCGACCGAGGCGGACCCGCGAGGGAAGTAATCCCTCACCGACGCTTCGCAGTCGGCAATGTGCGCGGCGGGTAACGCCATCGGTGCTGGTCGCGCCGCACCATCCCGCGGATCAGCGCCTCGACGTCCGCCCATTCGTCGACGATGCGGTGGTAGCCGAACCGGAGCACTCGATATCCGAGCGAGACGAGCGTCGCATCCCGGCGACGGTCTCGCTCCCGCTGGGCCGGTGTCGAATGCCATCGGTCGCCGTCGAGCTCGATGACGAGCCGGTCGCCGATCACCAGGTCGACCCGTCCCACTCCGGCGATCGGAACCTGCGACGCCACCCGGATGCCCAGGCGGCGAAGCCGCACCCGCACCAGGCTCTCGAGGCCGGATTCCGCGTGGCCGTCGACCCGATCGCGAACGCGACGGCCGATGGCGGTGCGCGACAGGAGCGTCTCGACCTCGACACCGGTGAGCAGGCCGAGGTTCAGTACCGAGTCCGCGGCGGCGATCGCCTCGTCGAACGGCAGGCATCCGACGGCGAGCTCGAGCGAGGTGACGACGTCGTCCACCCCGTCTGCGGCGTGCCCTCCCGACACGTGGATCCTCGCCGCCGCGAGCTGCACCGGCCGCACGGTCCGGGGCCGTCGCAGGTGCGATCCGTGCTCGATCGTCCAGACGCCATGCCGCGCCAGCGCGCTCACGCAGGAGATCGCGAGTCCCGCTGTCAGTGCGCGGTGGACGTCGGCGTCACCGCGGGGCCCGACGTACGAGTCGCGCCGGAGCCGCTGCAGCGCTCCGTCGTCGACGGCCGTCGCGATCTGCCGCCGGGTCCACCCGTCGGCGCGAAGATCACGGTAGCTGCTGACTTCCATACCCGGAGCGTGGCAACGCACGACGAAGCCGGAACTCCCCGGTGGCAGGTCTGCGGACACGGTCCGGAACCTCGGCCGTGTGGAGGAGCGGACATGTCACCGCCGCTGACGTTCACGCGAGGGAAGTAATCCCTCGCGGAGCTCGTTCTGTCGGCGCGGTGCACGGGCGCCACGAATCGGCGCACGCGCCGGCCACGGCATCGCGCGCGGCTACGCTCGAGGCGTGCGCATCGACATCGTCACGATCTTCCCGGAGTTCTTCTCCGTGCTCGACGTGTCGCTGCTCGGGAAGGCCCGCAGCACCGGCCTGATCGACGTCGTCGTGCACGACCTGCGCGACTGGACGCACGACCGGCACCGCACGGTCGACGACACCCCGTACGGCGGAGGCGCGGGCATGGTCATGCGGCCCGAGCCGTGGGGGGAGGCCCTCGATGCGCTGCTGACGCCGGTCTCGACGCTCGTCGTGACGACGCCGGCGGGCGAGCTGTTCCGCCAGCGGCGCGCGCGCGAGCTCAGCACCCGCGAGCACCTCGTCTTCGCCTGCGGACGCTACGAGGGCCTCGACCAGCGCGTCGTGGACTGGGCCCGTCGTGACCACGAGGTGCTCGAGCTGAGCATCGGCGACTACGTGCTCAACGGCGGCGAGGTCGCCGCGCTGGCGATCATCGAGGCCGCCGGGCGGCTCGTGCCGGGCATGGTCGGCAATCCCGAGAGCCTCGTCGAGGAGAGCCACGAGGACGGGCTGCTCGAGTACCCGAGCTACACGAAGCCGTCGGAGTGGCGCGGGCTCGAGGTGCCGCCGGTGCTGCTCAGCGGCCACCACGCGGCGATCGCCGGATGGCGGCGCGGGCAGCAGCTGGAGCGGACGCGCCGAGTGCGTCCGGAGCTGCTGCCGGACGACGGCGTCGGCGCCTGACCCGCACCAGCCTCCGAACCCGACGAGCTAGCTCGACCGCGCCGTGAGGACGACCGGCCCGTCCTCCGTGATCGCGATCGTGTGCTCCACGTGCGCGCCACGCGAGCCGTCCGCGCTGCGCAGCGTCCAGCCGTCCGGATCCGTGTAGATCTCGTCGGTGCCGAGCATGAACCACGGCTCGACGGCGAACACGAGTCCGGCGCGCAGCGGGAGGCCGCGCTTGCGCCGTCCGTCGTTCGGCACGTGCGGGTCGCCGTGCATGACCCGGCCGACGCCGTGGCCGCCGAAGTCGAGGTTCACCTCGAGGCCGGCGGCGTCCGCGACGTCGCCGATCGCGGCCGACACGTCGCCGATCCGGTTCTTCAGCACGGCGGCCTCGATGCCGGCGGCGAGGGCGCGCTCGCAGGTGTCGATGAGGTCGAGGTCCGCCTGCCGCGGGGTGCCGACGACGATCGACAGCGCCGAGTCCGCGACCCAGCCGTCGACGGCTGCGGCGAAGTCGAGCGAGAGGAGGTCGCCGTCCTGGAGCCGGTAGTCGTGGGGGAGTCCGTGCAGCACCGCATCGTTGACCGAGAGGCAGATCACCTTGCCGAACGGCGAGGCGCCGAACGACGGGTGGTAGTCGATGTAGCAGCTCTCGGCGCCGGCGGCGCGGATCATGTCGTGGGCGAGCGCATCGAGGTCGAGCAGGTTCACGCCGACGTCGGCGGCGTCCCGGGTCGCCTCGAGCACGGAGGCCACGAAAGCCCCGGCGGGTCGCATCTGGTCGATCTCGGCCGGGGTTCGCAGTTCGATCACCCGGAGATGCTACCCGGGCGGATCCGCGTCCGCCCGGGCCGCTTTGCCCTCGGAGCCCCGCGTCTGGCACAATAGACGCTTGTGCCCGGCGCGGCTCTGCCACAGGGGAGCCCGGTCGTCGCGATCAGTCCATGATCGACACTGCTCAGCCGCAGGCACGTCACCGTCTTCATCATCCAACCGCGTCCGACCCGTGGCGGTCGCAGAGAGCGAACTCCCCATGAACATCCTCGACTCCGTCGACGCGGCATCGCTGCGTTCGGACCTCCCGGACTTCCGTCCCGGCGACACCGTCAAGGTGCACGTGAACATCATCGAGGGCAGCCGCTCGCGTATCCAGGTCTTCCAGGGCGTCGTCATCGGCCGCTCCGGCGAGGGCGTCCGCGAGACCTTCACGGTCCGCAAGGTCAGCTTCCAGGTCGGCGTCGAGCGCACCTTCCCGGTGCACTCCCCGGTCATCGACCACATCGAGATCGTGACCCGCGGCGACGTGCGCCGCGCGAAGCTCTACTACCTCCGCGAGCTCCGCGGCAAGAAGGCCAAGATCAAGGAGAAGCGCGAGTCCTGAGCTCCCGCTCCCGCAGCTTCGAGAAGCGCCGCACGGTGATCCGTGCGGCGCTTCGTCGTCTCCCGCGGAGGCCGTCGACACGCGCCTCCGGGTCCGGGTCGGCGTTGACGGCCGCGT
Organism: Schumannella sp. GW821-FHT10F01; assembly: GCF_058809295.1. Classification (NCBI taxonomy): domain Bacteria; kingdom Bacillati; phylum Actinomycetota; class Actinomycetes; order Micrococcales; family Microbacteriaceae; genus Schumannella; species Schumannella sp. GW821-FHT10F01. Next base: position 77,072 of record NZ_JBXASM010000007.1, on the reverse strand, counting down.
CGGGTGCGCCGCCTATGCTGGTTCGGAATCGGAGGGGTCGTCTGTGGCGGTATCGAAGTTCGCGCCCGAGTGGAGCGACGAGGGCGAGGGCTCCGAGGAGTCGCTGCGGGCACGTCCGAAGCGACGCAGGAAGCTGACCGGCTGGAAGGCGTTCCTCCGCGATGTCGCCGTCATCCTGGTGGCGGCGATCGTCATCTCCTTCCTCATCAAGACGTTCCTGATCCGCTCGTTCTACATCCCGTCGGAGTCCATGGAGGACACCCTCATCAAGAACGACCGGATCATCGTCAACGAGCTGGAGCCGCGGCTGACGCCGATCTCGCGCGGCGACGTGGTCGTGTTCACCAAGCCGGACGGCTGGCTCGGCAACCAGACGCCGCCGGCCACCGGATCCAACCCGGTCGGCGACTTCTTCGACGGGCTGCTCTCCGTGGTCGGGCTGACCGCGCCGGACAGCGACGAGCACCTCATCAAGCGCGTCATCGGGCTGCCGGGCGACCACGTGAAGTGCTGCAACAGCCTCGGGCAGATGACGATCAACGGCGTGCCGATCAAGGAGCCGTACCTCTCGGCCGCGTCCGGGGGGATGTCGTCGAGCACCGCCTTCGACGTCACGGTGCCGGAGGGCTCGCTCTGGGTCATGGGCGACAACCGCGTGAACTCCTGCGACTCGCGCTGCAACACCAGCGCCCCGGGCAAGGGCTTCGTGCCCGAGAAGCTCGTGGTGGGCAGGGCCGTGCTGATCAGCTGGCCCTCGAGCCGATGGACATGGCTCGACAACTACCCCATCGTCTTCGCGGACGTCGACAAGCAGGGCGCCGGCTGATGGTCGTCGCCGACCCGACGCTCGTTCACGAGCGGCGGCTCCTCCGCGAGGGCGCCTCGATGGTGATCGGGGTCGACGAGGTCGGCCGCGGTGCGATCGCGGGCCCGGTGGCGATCGGCGTGAGCGTGGTCGACGTGCCGCGGCGCATCATCCCGACGGGCCTGCGTGATTCGAAGATGCTCAGCGAGAAGCGACGCGAGCAGCTGCAGCCGGAGGTGGCGGCGTGGAGCGCGGCCTGGGCGGTCGGGCTCGCCTCGAACACCGAGGTGGACGCGTCCGGCATCATGTCGGCGCTCGGGATGGCCGGTGTTCGCGCGCTCGAGGCCCTCGTCGCCGACGGCGTGGACGTGACCGGCGCCGTGCTGGTGCTCGACGGCTCCTACGACTACCTGACCCGGCACCTCGGCGTGCTCGCCGGGCGGGTGCGCGTCACGACGCGCATCAAGGCGGACCGCGACTGCGCCAGCGTCGCCGCCGCGTCCGTGCTCGCGAAGGTGCACCGCGACCGGATGATGATCGACGCGCACGAGCGGATGCCGGACTACCGCTGGGTCGACAACAAGGGCTACGCGAGCGCGGAGCACTACGCCGCCGTCGACCGGATCGGTCCGAGCGAGCTGCACCGCTGGTCGTGGCTGCGGCAGCCGAGCCTGCTCGACGGGCTCGAGTCCGCCTGATCCCCGGGTCGGCGTCCGCCTGCGGCCCGCTCTAGACTGACCGCGATGGACGACGACGATATCGAGGACTACGACCGCGAGGTCGAGCTGGCCCTGTACCGCGAGTACCGCGACGTCGTGGGCCAGTTCCGGTACGTCATCGAGACGGAGCGGCGCTTCTACCTCGCCAACGACGTGAGTCTCGAGCGGCGCGACACCGAGCACGACTTCTACTTCGAGCTGACGATGACCGACGTGTGGGTGTGGGACGTGTACCGCGCCGACCGGTTCGTGAAGAGCGTCCGCGTGCTCACGTTCAAGGACGTGAACATCGAGCTGCTCGGCGACCGGGAGCTCGAGCTCCCGAAGGAGCTCGCGCTCGACGAGTAGCGGTCGGCGCGCCCGCCCGCTCGCAGGCCTGCCCGTCTGAGGCGGGACCACCCCTCCTCCACAGGACGACCGGACCGCGCGTTCCGCACGGATCGCGTTGCCGCAGCCCGCGGCACCCGCCCGCCCCGGGATCCTCGTCCCGTGGCGGCGAAGGACGAGCTGGGCAGACGGGGCGAGCAGATCGCCGCCGAGTACCTCGAAGGGCGCGGTCTCGAGCTGCTCGATCGCAACTGGCGGTGCGAGCACGGCGAGATCGACCTCGTCGCGCGAGACGGGCGCGCCGTCGTCGTGGTCGAGGTCAAGACGCGGTCGGGCACGGGGTACGGGCATCCGCTCGAGGCGATCACCGCCGTGAAGCTCGCCCGGCTGCGGCGGCTCGCGGGCGCGTGGCAGGAGGCGCATCCGGACGCCCGCGGACCGCTCCGGATCGACGCCGTGTCGGTGCTGCTGCCGCGCGACGGCGGCCGGCAGATCGAGCACCTCGAGGGGGTGTTCCGGTGACGGTCGCCCGCACCCGGGCGATGGCGCTGCAGGGACTCGACGGTGCGGTGGTGGAGGTCGAGGCGTCGATCGCATCCGGGCTGCCCGCGTTCGTGCTGATCGGCCTCGCGGACACCGCGCTCGGCGAGGCGAAGGACCGTGTGCGCGCGGCCGCGGCCAACTCCGGCTGCGCGCTGTCCGGTCACCGGATCACCGTGAATCTGTCGCCGGCGTCGCTGCCGAAGCACGGCTCGAGCTTCGACCTCGCGATCGCCCTCGCCGCGCTCGCCGCCGACGGCGTCGTGCCGGCCGAGGCGATCGCCGGCGTCATGCACCTCGGCGAGCTCGGGCTCGACGGGCGGCTCCGGCCGATCCGCGGCATCCTGCCCGCCGTCCTCGCGGCGCGGCGGGCCGGCATCGAGACGGTGATGGTGCCGACCGCGAACGCGGAGGAGGCGGAGCTCGTCGAGGGCATCCGGGTGATCGCCGTCGCGAGCCTGCTCGACGCGGCGATCCGCCACGGTGCGGAGCTCGAGGCGCGCGATGTGGAGCCGGTGCCGGACCACGGATCCGGTTCGACCGATGGCGGCGGTGCCGTGCCCGATGCGCCCTCCGTGCCGGAGCTCGCGGACGTCCTCGGCAGCAGCGACGCCGTCGATGCGCTCGTCGCGGCGGCGGCGGGCGGTCACCACATGCTGCTGCTCGGTCCGCCGGGCGCCGGCAAGACGATGCTGGCCGCCCGGCTGCCGGGCATCCTGCCCGACCTCGGCGATGACGCCGCGCTCGAGGCCGGATCGCTCCGGTCGCTGGCCGGGCTGCCGGTCGGCTCGCCGCTGTCGCGCCGGCCGCCGCTCGAGTCGCCGCACCACTCGGCGACCATGGCCTCGATCGTGGGCGGCGGCTCCGGCCAGCTGCGTCCGGGCGCCGCGGCCCGCGCGTCGCACGGGGTGCTGTTCCTCGACGAGGCGCCGGAGTTCGCGCCCTCGACGCTCGACGCCCTGCGGCAGCCCCTCGAGTCCGGGCTCATCACGATCCACCGGGCCGCGGCGACGGCGACGTTCCCCGCCCGATTCCAGCTCGTGCTCGCCGCCAACCCCTGTCCGTGCGGCCAGGCCGGCGCCCGCGACGCCGAGTGCGTCTGCACGCCGTTCGCGCGGCGGCGCTACCTCGGCCGCATGAGCGGACCGCTGCTCGACCGCATCGACATCCAGCTCCGGGTGCCGAGGATCACCGCGGCGCAGCTGCGCCTCGCGGACGAGGGCGGACGCCTCACGACCGTCCGCGCGCGGGAGCTGGTGCAGCGTGCACGCAGCGCGGCGGCCGCCCGGCTCGGCGCGACGCCCTGGCGGCTGAACTCGCAGGTGCCGGGCTCGTACCTGCGGTCGGCGGCGGGGGTTCCCCGCGCCGGGGCGGCGCTCGCGCTCGATCGGGCGCTCGAGCGCGGGCTGCTCACGATGCGCGGCTACGACCGGGTGCTCCGCCTGGCGTGGACGCTGGCGGATCTCGACGGGGCCGACCGCCCGGGATCCGATCAGATCGGCCGCGCGCTCTACCTCCGGAGGGCTGCCGCGTGAGGATGCTCGGGGTCGCGACCGGCGAGATGCTGGCACTGGTCCGCGCCGTCGTCGCCGATCCGGACGGGCTCGATCCCGCCGCCGCCGCGGAGCGCTTCGCCCGCGCGGCCTGGTCGTGCCTCGCCGAGCCGGGGGACGGCGTCGCCGGGCAGCTCGTCGCCCTGCTCGGGCCGGTCGCAGCGCTCGCCGCGGTCGAGGCGGATGACGCCGAGGGCGCGCTGTTCGCCCTGCCATCCGCGGCCGAGTCCCGTCCCTCGCTGGCCGAGCTCCGCGCCGGACTCGACCGGTGGCGTCCGCGGGTCGACGCCGCGCTCGTGACTCGTGCGCTGCAGCAGGGGCGCCGCTTCGCGGCGAGGCTCGTCGTGCCGGGCGACGACGACTGGCCAGCGGGTGTCGACGATCTGGGTGCGCATCGTCCCGCGGCACTGTGGCTGCGGGGAGACCCCGCCGTCCTGGCGGCGGCGGGGGAGGCCTCGATCGCGGTCGTCGGGGCGCGAGCGGCCACCGGCTACGGCGAGCACGTCGCGGTGGAGTCGGCGGCCGGTCTCGTCGACCGCGGCTACGCGATCGTCTCCGGCGCGGCGTACGGCATCGACGGCGCCGCCCACCGCTCGGCGCTCGCGAGCGGCGGGCCGACCGTCGCGGTGCTGGCGGGCGGGCTCGACCGGTTCTACCCGAGCGGACACGAGGCGCTGCTCGCGCGGATCGTCGAGCGCGGCGCGGTCGTCGCGGAGGTCCCCTTCGGGTCGGCGCCGAGCAAGTGGCGGTTCCTGCAGCGCAACCGGCTCATCGCCGCGCTGTCGCAGGCGACCGTGGTGGTCGAAGCGGGGTGGCGCTCCGGCTCCCTCAACACCGCGGGACACGCGGCCGCGCTCGGACGGCCGCTCGGGGCGGTGCCCGGTCCGGTGACCTCCAGCGCGTCGGCCGGCTGCCACCGGCTGCTCCGCGAGTACGACGCGGTCTGCGTGACGAGCGCCGAGGAGATGGCCGAGCTGGCTCCGCTGCCGATCCGCTCGCCCGAGGGATCCGATGGTGCGAGCGGCGGGAGTGGTGGGGGCGGCGGGCCGAGCGACGGGGCTGCCCTGCGAGATCGTCGGCGCGATGAGTCCCGCGACCGATCGCCGGGCTCGTCGCGCGACGCCGACGGCGCGCGGACGCGGGTGCTCGACGCGCTGAGCCCGCGCACGCCGCGTCCGGTCGATCAGGTCGCACGCGAGAGCGGCCTCGCTCCGGATCGCGTCCGCGCCGAGCTGGGGGTGCTCGAGCTGGACGGGCTCGTGCGCGACGGCGGCGCCGGCTGGGTCAGGACCGCCGGATGAGCGGGGGTCGGGTCAGCGGTCCTCGCGCTCGGCGCTGGCGCCCACGCGGAGGAACAGGATGATCATGAACACGCCGACGATGAGCAGCGTGTATCCGAGCGGGTTGCGTGTCAGGCCGACGACGAGCCCGATGATCGCGATCACGAAGCCCAGGATCAGCCGCAGCGCGATGCTGACGCGGCCGCGGGGACCGGTCCATCCCCGTTGCAGCCGTCGCAGATCCACCCGACCAGTATCGCCCGCGGAGGGTCCGCGGCGCCCGCATCGCGAGAGCTCGGGCGCCGCATCGGGCTCGAGCGCACGCGAGGCAGCCGGTCACCCGCCTGCCGGGGTCGCCGATCGCCCGCGCGCCGGGACGTCCGGTCGCGTCCCCCCGAAACCCGACACCCGACACCCGACACCCGACGCCCGACGCCCGACGCCTGACGGCACGCACCGCGTCGTTCCCGACCGCCGCTACCATGCCCGGCATGACCCGCTTCGGACAGCACCCGGCTCCGCGCCACACGATCGCGCACCTCAGCGACACCCACCTGCTGGCCGAGGGCCGCCCGCTGTACGGGCTGCTGCAGCAGGAGTCGACGCTGCGGCGCGGACTCGAGCAGCTCGAGCGGTCCGGTCAGCGGCCGGAGGCGATCGTCGTCACCGGCGACCTCGCGGACCTCGGCGAACCGGACGCCTATCGACGGCTGCGGGAGATCGTCGACCCGGTCGCCGAGCGGATGGGGTCGCGGATGATCTGGGTCATGGGCAACCACGACGAGCGCGCGCCGTTCGCGGAGCTCATGCTCGATCGCGAGCCCACCGACGTGCCGCAGTACGAGGTGTACGACGTGGACGGGCTCCGCATCATCGCGCTCGACTCGACGGTGCCCGGCTACCACCACGGCGAGCTCGACGACGAGCAGCTCGAGCGCCTGCGGGCGGACCTCGCGACGCCGGCGCCGCACGGGACCCTGCTCGCGCTGCACCACCCGCCGATCCCGACCCCGATCGAGGTGATGGGCGTCCTCGAGCTCCAGGACGAGCGGCGGCTGGCCGCCGCGATCGACGGCGGTGATGTCATCGGGATCCTCGGGGGGCACCTGCACTACACGACGTTCGGCACGTTCGCGGGCGTCCCCGTCTCGGTCGCCGGCGCGACGTGCTACTCGATGGACGCCGGTGCCGACCCGCGCGCGCTGCAGGGACTCGACGGCGGGCAGTCGGTGAACCTCGTGCAGGTCTACGACGACCGGGTCGTGCACTCGGTGATCCCGGTGAATGACGCCCGTCGCGTGTCCCAGTTCCCTGACGTGGTCATCGAGGCGTTCGCCCTGATGAGCCCCGAGGATCGCCTGGAGGCGTTCTCGAGCAAGACCTCGACCTTCGATCTCGCCCGCGCCGAGCAGATCGTCGCGGAGGCGGCAGGGTCTCGCGATCGGGACTCCGGGGACGACGTCCTGAGCTGAGTGCGTGCCGCCAGGACCCGCGACCGCGACCCGATCGACGTTCGACCCGTGACGTACGACACGTAGCGCACGACCAGCGACCCCGACCCCCGACCCCGACCCCCGACCCCCGACCCCGACCAGCGACCCCGACCCCCAACCTCCGACCAGCGACCCGACCCCCGACCCCGACCCGTGAGATGGGACCACGCGGCGCGCCGGACCGTCCGTGTGGGCGGCAGGGCACACGATCGGATCGTGGAGCTCGAGCTGTCCGTCCGCGCGTACCTGGCGCATCTCACGGACGAGCGCGGGCTCAGCGCGAACACGGTCGACGCGTACCGCGCCGACCTGGCGGCGCTGATCCGCTTCGCTGGCGAGCGCGACGTCGCGAGCACCGACGGCCTCGAGCTGGAGCTGCTGCGCGACTGGCTCTGGGACTCCGCGCAGCGCGGGCTCGCCAAGGCCACCATCGCGCGCCGCTCCGCGTCCGCGCGCGGACTGACCCGCTGGCTCGTCGCGACCGATCGCGCCGTCGTCGATCCCGCCGCTCGGCTGCGTGCCCCCCGGCCGGACGCGCATCTGCCCCGGGTGCTGACCCGAGACGCCATGGACGCGATGCTCGCCGGGCTCGCCCAGCGTGCTGACACCGGCGACCCCGGAGCGCTGCGGGACCTCGCGGTCGTCGAGCTGCTCTACGCATCGGGTCTCCGCGTCAGCGAGCTGAGCGGACTCGACGAGGCCGACGTCGACCTGGACAACCTGACGGTGCGGGTGCTCGGCAAGGGATCGAAGGAGCGGGTCGTGCCGTTCGGCGCCCCGGCGCGGCGCGCGCTCGAGGGCTGGTTCCGCGAAGGCCGGACCGCCCTGCTCGCCAGACGTCACGACGAGCCCGCCGTGTTCATCGGCGACCGCGGCCGTCGACTCGGAGTCCGGTCGGTCTATGCGCTGGTGTCGGCGCTGCTGGCCGAGCTGCCCGGTGGCGGACCCGCGGGTCCGCACACGCTGCGCCACACGGCCGCGACGCACCTGCTCGACGGCGGCGCCGACCTCCGCGCCGTGCAGGAGCTGCTCGGGCACTCGTCGCTCGGCACCACGCAGATCTACACCCACGTCTCGGCCGAGCGCCTCCGCCAGACCTACGCCACGGCGCACCCGCGCGCCTGAGCCGTCGGCGATCGCGCGACGGGCGCATCGATCCGGACCTCGACGCGGGTCCGGACCTCGATGCTGGTCCGGGCTCGACGCGCGCGGCGGGCGCATCGATCCGGCCCACGGTCCTGACCGGCGACCGCCGCGGCGGTCGGCGCGCGGCGGCCCGGTGGATCGGGTGGCGCCCGATCACCCGGTACCGACCCTCACAGCGACTCGGCGATCAGCTCGGCGAGCACCTGCGACTCGTCGAACGGCACGCCGTGCCTGGTGAACCAGGTGCCGACGTTGCGGCAGTCGCGCTCGAGCAGCGCGATGCCGTTCGGATTGCCGACGACGTCGACGAGCTGGGGCAGGTCGATCACGACGAGCCGACCCCCGTGCACCAGCAGGTTGTACGGCGACAGGTCGCCGTGCGCGTAGCCGAGGCGGGCCAGATCGTGCAGCACGCCGACGACCTGCGCGGACAGGTCGTCGAGATCGGATCGGCCGTCGGCGCACTGCGCGAGGCGCGGTGCCGCCTCGCCGGAGTCGGGGTCGCCGATGAACTCCATCAGCACCTCGGTCTCCTGCAGCTGGACCGGATACGGCACGGGCAGTCCGGCCGACCAGAGCCGGCAGAGCGCGTCGAACTCGGCGCCGGCCCAGGCGCCGGCGGCGACCTCGCGGCCGTAGCCCGACCGTCGCGCGATGGCGCGGTCGTCGCGGCTGCGGCGCATCCGCCGCCCCTCGCGGTAGACGGTGGAGCGGTGGAAGTCCGAGTGCTCGGACGACCGGTAGCGCTTGGCGGCCAGGATCGCGCGCCGCCCCGGGTCGTCAGGCACGGCGCGCTCGATGAGGCAGAGGTCCGCCTCCTTGCCGCTCTTGACGATCCCGAGCTCGGTATCGAGGGCGGCGGCGGAGGTGACGACCCAGTCGGGTCGTGGCTCGGGTCCGCGCTCGCTCGGCGTGGTCGACGGCCAGGTCGACCAGCGCTGATCATCGTCGGGCGCGGACTCGGTGAAGGTGGGGACGTCGAACCGCAGTTCGACATCGTCGTAGAAGGACATCGCGGTGTGTGCTCCGGAGATCGGAGGCCGCCGCGGCGTCAGAGGGTCGGGGCGACCTCGAGGATGAGGGTCGAAGGCACGGAGACGGCAATCATGGTCGTTCCTCCTTCGTCTCATCCCGGTGCGACCGGGGGCTCGTCGATCGAGCGGAGCCGACGATAGCGCGGATCGGGGCCAGTGGGAACCCCCGGCGGCGACGCCTAGCATGGCGCGCATGAGCGACGACGCCCGCGCCCCCGTCCCGTCGAGCCCGACGGGAGCCGCCGCACCGCACTCGGCGGACGCAGGCGCGTGGGCGGCGCCGGACACGCGCGAGTGGCGCTCCGATGCCGGCTATCCGCGGACGCTGGGGTTCGGCACGCTCCGCTGGAACCTCGCCCGGCCCGCCGTCGCGGTGCCGTTCGTCGTGGTCGTCGGGCTGTTCCTGATCCTGGCCGGCCTCGGCGCGCTGTCCGGAAGCGTCGCCCTCGTGACCATCGGCCTCGTCGTCGCCCTCCTCTTCGCGCTCGTGCTGCCCGTCGCGGCGCTGTCGAGCATCCGCCGGCTCCGCACGATGATCCCGACGGGTGCCCGATTCGAGCTCGGCTTCGAGCGGCGCGGGCTGCGCCTGCTCTCGCCGTTCGGACGCGACGAGATCGCGTACGCGGCGATCTCCGACGTGCGCGCCGACCACGGGCTCGGGCTGCTCCGGCTCCGCAGCAGCGGACGGTGGCGGCCCGTGCCGCTCCCGCTGCTCGGCGACGGCGCGCTCGAGCGGCTGCGTGCGGCGGTCGCCGCCGGCGAGGACACGACCGCGCGGCCGACGACACCGGCGTCGTAGTCCGACTCAGCGCCCACGACCGCGTGACCGATCCGGACTCGACGCGGTCGGTCGGATGACCGCTCCCGTGCGAGCCGCTCGGCGGCTCGCACCTGCCGACACGGTCGATCATCCGCTCCCGCTCCGGCCGCTCATCGGCAGCAGGACTGCCCGCGGCACCCCGCCGAGATACCGCAGCGGCGAGACGTACTCGCCGTCGACCCGCACGCCGAGATGCAGGCAGGTGTCGGCACAGTGACCCGGACGCAGCGTGCCGATGACGTCGCCGCGGCGCACCGGGTCGCCGGCGGCCACGAGGGGGTCGACAGGCTCGAAGCTGGTGAGGACACCGCCGCCCTGGTCGATCGAGAGCAGCGGCCGGTCGACGACCACGCCGGCGAAGTGCACGACCCCGTCCGCCGGGGCGCGGATCCTCGTGCCCGCGGGTGCGGCGATATCGATGCCGCGATGACCGGCCGAGTAGGGCGTCGGCGGCGCGACGTACGGGCCGACGACCGGATGCGGGGCCGCGACCGGCCAGAGCCACAGCCCCGCACCCGCTGCCATCGCAGCGAGACGGACGATCGCCCGGGCGCGCACCGGGACGGGATGCGGAAGGCGGGTCGTCGTCACGGATCCAGGGTCGGCCACCGGAGGTCCGAGCGGCGCTGGCGGTCGGGATCGGTGCAGAACCTGATGGCATGGACGGGTTGTGGAGGAGGGGATGCGGCCGCCCCGCCGCGAGCGCACCGATAGGCACCCGCCACGAGCGCAACCCGAGCACCCGCCGCGAGCCGACCCGCCGGCACGCCCCACGAGCCCCCGACCCCGCTCCGCACCGCACCCACAAGCCCGCACCTCCCGCCCCTGCTACACTGGACCCGCACTCCGGGCGACCGGGGTGACTTCGCGTGCCCTTCAGCGGCCGTGGACGACTCGCCTCCCGGCGCGGGCTCCGGCCCGATCGGCGGCGGTGTCCCGCGGGCGCGGCGGCCATCCGTCGGTCTTCCCCGCACGATCCAGACCAGGTCACTGGTCGACGTCGGCGGGGGAGCGGATGCGCGCCAGGGTGCCAGGGTCCAGGCCGACCGGCACGGACACAACTGAGAACAGCGGCTCCGCGTGCGCGCCGAGACGCCAGAGAAGGAGAACGGCCATGGCCGTCGTCACCATCCGCCAGCTGCTCGACAGCGGCGTCCACTTCGGACACCAGACCCGCCGCTGGAACCCGAAGGTGAAGCGCTTCATCCTCACCGAGCGCTCGGGCATCCACATCATCGACCTGCAGAAGTCGCTCGGCTACATCGACAAGGCCTACGACTTCGTCAAGGAGACCGTCGCCCACGGCGGCACCGTCCTGTTCGTCGGCACGAAGAAGCAGGCGCAGGAGTCCATCTCCGAGCAGGCGACCCGCGTCGGCCAGCCGTACGTGAACCAGCGCTGGCTCGGCGGTCTGCTCACCAACTTCTCCACCGTCTCCAAGCGCCTCGCGCGCATGAAGGAGCTCGAGGAGATCGACTTCGACGACACGACGAAGGGCTTCACCAAGAAGGAGCTCCTCATCAAGCGCCGCGAGCTCGACAAGCTGCACAAGACGCTCGGCGGAATCCGCAACCTCACGAAGACCCCGAGCGCCATCTGGGTCGTCGACTCGAAGCGCGAGCACCTCGCCATCGACGAGGCCACGAAGCTCGGCATCCCGGTGATCGGCATCCTCGACACCAACGCCGACCCGGACGAGCTGCAGTACCCGATCCCGGGCAACGACGACGCGATCCGCTCGGTGAGCCTGCTCACCCGCATCATCGCCGACGCCGCGGCCGAGGGCCTCGTCCAGCGCCACCAGTCGCCGGAGGCCTCGGGCAACGTGTCCGCCGTCGAGCCGCTCGCCGAGTGGGAGCGCGAGCTCCTCGAGGCGAGCGAGACCCCGAAGTCGACCGCCGAGCGCATCGAGGCCGTCGACCAGGGTGCCGACGCCGCTGAGGCCGTCGCCGAGGTCGTCGCCGCCGAGGTGCCGACCGAGGAGAACGACGCGGATGCCGTGGTCGCCGCCGCCGAGGAGAACGCCGACGCCGACCTCGTCGTCGAGCACGCTCCGGAGTCGGAGGAGGCCGCCGAGGCCCGCATCGAGTCCGAGGCCACCGAGGACGAGAAGAAGCCGGTCAAGAAGGCCGCCGCGAAGTAGTCCCGGGGCTCCCCGACCACAACACCTTCAGCGGGTGCCGCGCACCCCGCGGCACCCGCTGTTCATCTCCACCCCCTAAGGAGTAGATCCATGGCCAACTTCAGCCTGGAAGACGTCAAGACCCTGCGCGAGCGCCTCGGCACCGGCATGGTGGACACCAAGAACGCGCTGGTCGAGGCCGACGGCGACATCGAGAAGGCCGTCGAGATCCTGCGGCTCAAGGGCGCGAAGGGCAACGCGAAGCGCGCCGACCGCTCCACGAGCGAGGGCCTCATCGCCGTCGTCGAGAGCGCGACCGCCGTCACGCTGATCGAGCTCGCCTGCGAGACCGACTTCGTCGCGAAGAACGACAAGTTCATCGCCCTGGCCGACAAGGTCGTCCAGGCGCTCGCCGACTCCGGCGCCGAGACCGTCGATGCGGCGCTCGCCGCGCCGGCCGAGGGCGGCACCGTCGGCAGCCTCATCGAAGACCAGGCCGCGACCATCGGCGAGAAGATCGAGCTGCGTCGCGTCGCCCGCATCGCCGGCGACAAGTTCGAGGTCTACCTGCACCGCACGTCGAAGGACCTGCCCCCGCAGATCGGCGTGGTCGTCGCCTACACCGGCGACGATGCGGAGACCGCCCGCGGCATCGCGCAGCACGTCTCGTTCGCCGACCCGACCTACCTCTCGCGCGAGGACGTGCCGGAGGCGGAGGTCGCCAACGAGCGCCGCATCGTCGAGCAGATCAGCCGCGAGGAGGGCAAGCCGGAAGCCGCCCTCCCGAAGATCGTCGAGGGCCGCGTCGGCGCGTTCTTCAAGCAGGTCGCCCTGCTCGAGCAGGACTACGCGCGCGACAACAAGCTCAGCGTCGGCAAGGTCGTCGCCGACGCCGGCATCACCGTGACGGGCTTCGCCCGCTTCAAGGTCGGCGCCTGATCGCACCCGGCTCCGCCCCGCGCGGATGCCACCGGAAGGGCCCGGACGCTTCGGCGTCCGGGCCCTTCCGCGTCTCGACTACCCTGGACCGAGCCCCCGACGGAAGGACCCCGCGATGACCGAACGCCGACGCCGCGTACTGCTGAAGCTCTCCGGAGAGGCGTTCGGCGGCGGCTCGCTCGGCGTCAACCCGGACATCGTCTCGAGCATCGCGAAGGAGATCGCCGCGGCGACCAGCGATCCCGACGAGGACGCGCGGGTCGAGGTCGCGGTCGTGGTCGGCGGCGGCAACTTCTTCCGCGGCGCGGAGCTGAGTCAGCGCGGCATGGAGCGCGGCCGTGCGGACTACATGGGCATGCTCGGCACGGTCATGAACGCGCTCGCGCTGCAGGACTTCCTCGAGCAGGCCGGCGCGCAGGTGCGCGTGCAGTCCGCGATCGCGATGACGCAGGTCGCCGAGCCGTACATCCCGCTGCGCGCGGAGCGGCACCTGGAGAAGGGCCGCGTCGTGATCTTCGGCGCCGGCGCCGGCCTGCCGTACTTCTCGACCGATACGGTCGCGGCGCAGCGCGCGCTCGAGATCGGCGCCCGCGAGGTGCTGGTCGCCAAGAACGGCGTCGACGGCATCTACACGGCCGACCCGAAGAAGGACCCGACCGCCACGAAGATCGACGACATCACGTACAAGGAGGCCCTGGTGAAGGGGCTCAAGATCGTCGACTCGACCGCCTTCAGCCTCTGCATGGACAACCGGATGCCGATGCGCGTCTTCGGCATGGAGCCGGCCGGCAACGTGACGTCCGCGCTGCGGGGCACGCTGCCCGGCGGCACCCTCGTGCACGCGTGACCGACGAGCGCCCCGGCGACCCCGACGAGCGCCCCGGCAACCCCGACGAGCACCCCGGCCCCGGCGACCCCATCGCCCAGCCGGCAGACGGTGCGGCCATCGCGGAGCCGGCGCTCGAGGCCGCGGGCTCGCCCGACCCCGACGCGTTCCCGTTCCCGGCCGACCACGACCCGAAGGCCGAGCGCGCGGCGCGCGGTCCGCTGCCGCGCGGCGACGTCATCGCGTCCGCGGTGCTGCTCGTCGTCGGCGGGATCGTCGCCGGCGGATCGGCGGCGGTGGGCGTGCTCATGATCCTCGTCGCCGCCGACCCCGGTGCCCTGCTCGCCTTCGCCGGGCCGGCCGTCGTCGTGGTGGCGGGCGTCGTCGCGGTGATCCTGCTGGTGCGGTCCCGTCGGCGCGCCTGGCCGATCGCCGCTGCCGCGCTCGGCCTCGCGCTGGTGCTCGGCGCGCTCGGCGCGATCTGGTGGGCCGCCGACGCGCACCTCGTCTGAGTCCCGCCGACACTCCCGCCCGCCTGGGCGTCGCCGGAGCGTCCGCGCTCCCGGCCCCCGCTAGGCTGAGGGGGATCCGGACGCGGCACGCGCCCGGCACGCGGACGGCCCGACGGCGGGTCTCCGCACCGAGCAGGAAGGCTGCCTGACGTGATCAGCGACGTGATGTCCGAGACCAAGGACCGGATGCTCAAGGCGGTCGATGTGGCGAAGGACGACTTCTCGACCGTCCGCACCGGCCGGGCCAACCCCGCGCTCTTCGAGAAGATCAACGTCGAGTACTACGGCACGCCCACGCCGCTGCAGCAGCTCGCCAGCCTCCAGAGCCCCGAGGCCCGCACGCTCATCATCACGCCCTACGACAAGACGGCGCTGAAGGACATCGAGCGCGCGATCGTGGCCTACCCGAACCTCGGCGCCAGCCCGTCGAACGACGGCACCATCATCCGCATCACCATGCCGGAGCTCACCGAGGAGCGCCGCAAGGAGTACGTGAAGATCGTGCGCGCGAAGGGCGAGGACGCGAAGGTCGTCATCCGCAACCTCCGCCGCAAGTCGAAGGACGACCTCGACGCGCTGAAGTCGGAGGTCGGCGACGACGAGGTCGCGCGCGCCGAGAAGGAGCTCGAGACGCTCACCAAGGCCAACATCGACGCGATCGATGAGGCGCTGAAGCGCAAGGAGGCCGAGCTGCTCGAGGTCTGAGCAGTCCGGCTCCCGTCCCCTCGTGACGAATCAGACTCCGCCGCCCGGCGACCGCCGGCACGGCCGCGCCGAGTTCGAGGCGCAGGTGCGCCACAACGTCGCCGAGGTCGAGGCGCAGATGAAGGCCGCGCGCACGCAGTTCGAGGCCGCCAACGAGGCCGTCACGGCCCGCGTCGGCCGCAACCTCGTGCTCGCGATCGCAGCCGGCGTGCTGCTCGGCGGCCTGTTCATCGTCAGCCTGATCATCCTCAAGTGGCTGTTCATCCTGTTCGGCGCCGCGCTCGTCGGCTTCGCCGCGTTCGAGCTGGGCAGCGCGCTGCGCTTCGCAGGGCGGGATGTGCCCCGGGTGGCGAGCGTCGTCGTCGCAGTGGCCGTGATGCCGGCCGCGTTCTTCCTCGGCATCGAGGGGCTCTGGATCGCGATGATCGCCGCGATCGCAGTGCTCTCGCTCTACCGGCTCGGGGAGCTGGTCTGGCAGCACCACCGCCGCAGCGTGCGCGACGTGCTGAAGGACCTCGTCGCCGGCGCGTTCGTGCAGCTCTACGTGACGCTGCTCGGCGGCCTCTACGTCGTGCTCACCGCCCGCGACGGCGGGGAGTGGTGGACGCTCGGCACGATCATCATCGTGGTCTCCGTGGACTTCGGCGCCTGGCTGGCGGGCGTGAGCTTCGGCAAGCACCCGATGGCGCCGAGTATCAGCCCGAAGAAGACGTGGGAGGGCTTCGCGGGCGCCGCGGCCGCCGCCGTGATCGCGGGCGTGCTCATCTCCTGGCTGATGCTCCGCATCGACTGGTGGATCGGCATCCCGCTCGGCCTCGTGCTGCTGCTCGTCGCCACCGGCGGCGACCTGGTCGAGTCGCTCATCAAGCGCGACCTCGGCATCAAGGACATCTCCACCTGGCTGCCTGGCCACGGCGGCTTCCTCGACCGCCTCGACAGCATCCTGCCGTCGGCGGCCATCGGCTACGCCGCCTTCCTCATCGTCGTGCACTGACCGGCAGCGTCCGACTCCGGCGTGGACGGCCCGCCCGTCGTCCGCTGAGCCGTGTCGGAGGCCGCGTCTGGCAGAATGACGCGGTGCCCTCGACCTTCCCCCACGTGCGCCGCTCGCAGCTGGGCTACGACCAGGACGAGGTCGACGAGTTCCTGGAGCTCGCCCGCACGGCCTACACGGGCGACGACGCGGCGGCGCTGAGCTCCACCGCCATCCGCCGCACCGCCTTCACGATGCGCAAGGGCGGCTACTCGTCCGAGCACGTCGACTCGGCGCTGGAGCGCCTCGAGGACGCCTTCGCGAACCGCGAGCGCGACCGCGAGCGGAAGGACGCCGGCGATGCCGCCTTCTACGGCGAGGCCCGCCAGCTGGCGCAGGAGGTGCTCGACCGGCTGGTCCGGCCGCTGGGCCACCGCTTCCGCCGTGTCGGGCCGTTCGCCGTCGGCTACGCCCCGAAGGAGGTCGACGCGTTCACCGACCGCATCGCGTCGTTCCTGCAGCGGGGCACGCCGCTCACCGCGGAGGATGCGCGCACCGTCGCCTTCACGCCGCGTCGCGGCGGCTACAGCGAGGCGCAGGTCGACTACCTCATCGACACCGTCATCCGCGTGCTGCTGGCCGTCCGCTGATCGGCCGAGTCTCCGTGCTCCCCGAACGGGGGTCGCCTCTCGTGACCCGTCCGTTACACTGGACGGCACTGTGACCATGTACCGGCGATCCCGCGCGCCCCGCGCCGTGGCTCTGCGCACCCCGGCCCCGCGTCCCGCGGTGCGGCAGGAGACCGTGGTGCTGCGACCCGTGCGGTCCCGCGCGCTGCTGCCGATGCTCGCCGCGCTGGTCACCGCGGGCGTCATCCTGGTCTCGATCGTCGACCCGTACTCGGGCGCCTACGCCTCCGAGACGAACGCGCCCGCCGATCCGCGCGCGGCGCAGACGTACATGTCGACGGCCGATGCGGTCGCCGTCGGCGCCCGTGACGGCTACGGCCTCACCAAGCCCGCTCCGCCGCCGCCCGTCGCCGCCGCGAAGGCCGGCAAGTCCGGCGGATCCGCCCCCTCGGCCGGCGCGCCCGACCCCGGCACCGCGCAGGCCATCGCGCACGACATGGTCCTGCAGCGCGGCTGGGGCGAGGACCAGTACGACTGCCTCGTGGCGCTCTGGAACAAGGAGTCGCACTGGCGCGTGAACGCCGGCAACACGAGCTCGGGCGCCTACGGCATCCCGCAGGCGCTGCCTGGCTCGAAGATGGCGAGCGTCGGCGCGGACTGGCAGACCAACCCGGCTACGCAGATCACCTGGGGCCTCGGCTACATCTCGGGCCGCTACGGCACCCCGTGCGCCGCCTGGGCGAAGAGCCAAGCCAGCAACTGGTACTGAAGCCGGAGCGGTCGGGTCTGAACCCGACTCCGGCGTCCTGAGCGTCGTCGGCGGCATCCCTCGACTGTCGGATGCCGCGTGCACCCGCCGATAGCCTGGTGGCATGCCGGAGGCGAGCAGCATCGAGGAGCTCGCGATCTTCGGCGTCCTCGGCGTGGTAGTCGTGGTGGCCACCGCCGCCTTCTCGCGGAAGCTCGGCATCGCCGCGCCGCTGATCCTCGTGCTCGTCGGCATCGGCATCAGCTACGTGCCGGGCGTGCCGGACATCATCGTCGACCCGGAGTGGATCCTGCTGGCGGTGCTGCCGCCGCTGCTCTACTCCGCGGCCGTGCAGGTGCCGTTCGTGGACTTCCGCAGGGATGTCGCGCCGATCGCGGCACTGTCGGTGCTGCTCGTGGTGGGCAGCGCGCTCGCGACCGGCTTCGCGCTGTTCGTGATCCTGCCCGACCTCAACCTCGGCGCCGCGATCGCGGTCGGCGCCGTCATCTCCCCGACCGACGTGGTCGCCGCGACCTCCATCGGCCGCCGCCTCGGCCTGCCGCCCCGCGTGCTCAACATCCTCGAGGGGGAGGGCCTGGTCAACGACGCGACGGCACTCGTGCTGCTCCGCTCGGCCGTCGCGGCCGCCGCCGCCAGCGCCGGCGGCACGTTCAGCGTCGGCGGCGCGTCGCTCGACTTCCTCTACGCCCTGGCGATCGCGGCGATCGTCGGGCTCCTGGTCGGCGTCGTCACGGTGCTCGTGCGCAGCCGGCTGACCGACCCGGTGCTCGACACCGCGATCTCGCTGGCCGTGCCGTTCGTCGCCTTCATCCCGGCCGAGGACCTCGGCGCCTCCGGCGTCATCTCCGTCGTCGTCGCCGGGCTGTACACCGGCTACATGGCGCCGCGGCGGTTCCCGGCCCAGTTCCGCATCTCGGAGCGGCTGAACTGGCGCACGGTGCAGTTCCTGCTCGAGAACGGCGTCTTCCTGCTCATGGGGGCGCAGCTCAAGCACATCATCGACGCCGTGCACGACGACGGGCTCGACAGCACGCTGGCCGTGCAACTCGGGCTGCTGTGCACCGGCCTGCTCATCGCGGTGCGCTACCTGCTCGTCGGGCCGCTCATCCTGCTGCTGCGCGCGAACGAGCGGCGGATCCCGCGTCGGGAGGCGCGTCTCGCCGGCCTCGTGGACCGGATCGCCGCGTTCGTCGACCGCAGCTCGCCGGCGATCGTCGACGCGCGCCGCGAGCGACGGGTGGGCCGCTGGCAGCAGGCCGTCACGCGGCGGGGCAACGACCTGAAGCAGCTCTCGCGCGAGGGACTCGACTGGCGCGGCGGCGTCGTGATCGGCTGGGCCGGGATGCGCGGCGTGGTCACGCTCGCGGCCGCGCAATCGCTGCCGGACTCCACCGACTACTACCCGATGCTCGTGCTCATCGCGTTCACGGTCGCGATCGCCACGCTCCTGCTGCACGGCAGCACCCTGCCGCTGCTCATCCGCTGGACCGGCATCCGCGGGTCCGACCGCGTCGCCGACCGGCACGAGCTCGCCGACCTGCTCGACGAGATGCAGGAGGCCGGGCTCGCCTACCTCGACCGGGAGCCGACGCTGTCGCTCGCGGGTGGCGAGCCGGTCGACGAGGAGGTCGTCGAGCGGGTCCGCCGCGACACCCGGACGGCGGCCGCGGTGGCCCGCGAGCGCGCGGACCAGGGGGAGTCCGTGGACGACACCGCGGATGCCCCGCACCGGCAGTACCGGGTGCTGCGTCGCGAGGTGATCGACGCCGAGCGGGAGGCGCTGCTCGAGGCGACGTCGCGCAACGCGTACCCGTCGCGCATCCTCCGCCGCGCTCAGGTGCTGCTCGACCTCGAGGAGACGCGGCTCGAGCAGCTCGACACCGGCGGCCGCGAGCAGCACTGAGCCTTCGTAGACTGGATGCCATGCCGCGCTCGAACCGTCCCCGCCGCCGGGGACCGGAGGACGAGCCGGAGCCGCTCGACCTCGAGCGCGCCCGCGCCGGCACGTTCCGCGTCGAGGTGAAGCGCGACGGCGCCTGGAACGTGCAGCCGCAGTCGGCGGCCAGCGCGGTGAAGGTCTACACCTGTCCGGGCTGCGGCCGGGAGATCGTCGAGGGCACGGCGCACCTCGTGGCCTGGCGCGCCGACGGCGTGCTCGGCGACGCGGCCGACCTCGCCTCCCGCCGGCACTGGCACGGCCGCTGCTGGGCGGTCCGCACGTGAGCGAGCCGATCCGCAGCGCCACGATCCTCCCCGCCCGCCGCGAGGACGTCGAGCTGCGCACGGACGACGGCCTCACCCTCGTCGGCGAGCTCGCGCTGCCGGAGACCGCCGCGCCCGTCGCGACGCTCGTCTGCCTGCATCCGCTGCCGACGCACGGCGGCTTCATGGACTCGCACATCATCCGCAAGGCCGCGGCGCGGCTGCCGGCGCTCGCGGACCTCGCGGTGCTGCGCTTCAACTTCCGGGGCGTGACCTCGCCGCGCGGCACCTCCGAGGGCGTCTTCGGCGAGGGCATCGAGGAGCGCCGCGACCTGGCCGCCGCGATGGACCTCGTCGCGGCCCGCGCGCTGCCGCGTCCGTGGCTGCTCGGCTGGTCGTTCGGCACCGAGGTCGCGCTGAAGTGGGGTCGGCCGCATCCGGTCGAGGGCGCGCTGCTGCTCTCCCCGCCCCTGCACCGCACCTCGGAGGAGGAGCTCGCGGCCTGGCACGGCAGCGGCCGGCGGCTCGTCGCCGTCGTGCCCGAGCTCGACGACTACCTGCGCCCGGCCGAGGCCGCCGCCCGCTTCGCGGTCGTGCCGGAGGCCGAGGTCGTGGCCGTCGAGGAGGGCAAGCACCTCTGGGTCGGCGAGAAGCAGACCTATCGTGTGCTCAGCGAGATCGTCGAGCGGCTCAACCCGGCGGCGCTCCCGCTGCCGGTCGAGTGGCCCGCCGGCCAGTGAACCGAGAGGAATCCGGAATGAAGACCATCACCCCCACCGAGTTCGCCGCGCTCGAGGGCGCGACCCTGGTCGACGTGCGCGAGCCGGACGAGGTCGCCGCGGTCCGCGTCGACGGCGCCGTCCTGGTGCCGATGAGCGGGCTGACCGAGCACCTCGACGCCCTGCCGGAGGGACCGCTCTACATCATGTGCCACGCCGGCTCCCGCAGCGCGCGCGTCACCCAGTACCTCGAGCAGCAGGGCTACGACGCGACGAACGTCGACGGCGGCATCACGCAGTGGCAGGCCGAGGGCCTGCCCGTCTCGCGCGGCTGACGCTGTCCGAGCGCTCCTAGAGGGCGTTCTGCCGTGGCACGACGACCTGCTTGATGATGAGCAGGATCGCGGCCGCGGTGGGGATGGCGATGAGCGCGCCGAGGATGCCGAGCAGCGTGCCGCCGGCCAGCGCCGCGACGACGACGAGCACGCCGGGCACCTTGACCGCGCGGTTCATGATGTTCGGGCTCAGCACGTAGGCCTCGATCTGCATGTAGATCACGTAGTAGATCGCGCAGATGATGAGCACCGGCAGGCTGAAGCCGCTGAACAGCCAGGCCGACAGCGTGATGATCACGGAGCCGGTGATGGTGCCGACGAGCGGGATCAGCGAGAACAGGAAGGCGATGAAGGCGAGCAGCGCGTAGTACTTCACGCCGAGGGTCGCCGACAGGATCGACAGCAGGATGAAGCTGAGGATGCCGTTGCAGAGGCCCAGCGCGACCTGCCCGACGACGTAGCGTCCGACGGCCTGGCTGATCTGCTCGGCGATGTCGATGAACTTCTCGCGCTTGGTGGCCGGCACCAGCTGGTACAGGCCGCGCTTGATGCTGCCGAGCGAGGCGACGAAGTACAGGGTGAGGATCAGCACGATGATCACGCCGAAGGCGCCCGAGCCGATGGCGGTGATCGTGCCGACCGCGGCGCCGGTGATGCCGCCGAGGTTCTTGGTGAGGTAGTCCTGCGCGCTCGTCAGGGTGGCGTTGTAGTCGAGCCACGGCAGGTTCGTCGTGACCCAGTCCTCGAGGCTGTTGTTCTGGAACAGGTCGACGATCGAGGGGATCTGGTCGATCAGCGCGCTGACCTGGTCGGTGATCACCGGGATCAGGGCGAGCACGAGCCCGGCGAACACGCCGAGGATCACGACCAGCACGATGAGGATCGCGAGCGGGCGGGGGATCTTCCGGCGCTCGAGGAAGCTCACGGCCGGGTCGATGCCGAGAGCGAGGAACAGCGCCGCGCCGACGTAGGTGAGGATCGTCGTGAGCGACCCGACCGCCATCCCGATGACGAGCGCGACGAGCACCCCCAGTCCGCCGAGCAGTCCGAAGCGGAACGGGTTCTGGATCTTCACTCGGCGGCTCCGCTTCCCTCGGCGATCCGCGCGAGGGATGCGCGCGCGATCAGTTGGATGATCCGATCTTCTCAGCCTGCGTGAGCATTCCGCGGAGGTTCTCGAAGTAGCCGCCGATCGCGTCGCGCTCGACGCGGATCTTCTCGAGCCGCTCCTCGGCGTCCGCCATCAGCTCGGCGGCCTTCTCCTCGGCCTCGGAGGTGATCGCGAGGGCCCGCGTCTCGGCGTTCGAGAGGATCTGCGCCGCGGTCGAGCGGGCGTCGGCGAGCGACTCCCGCGACTGCTTCTGCGCGGACTTCAGCAGCGTGTCCGCGTCGGAGCGCGCGGCCGCCGCACGGCCGTCGGCCTCGGTCAGCTGCTTCTTCGCCTCGTCGAGGAACTTCTGCGTGGAGGCGGCCGCCTCCTGGTGCGCGGAGGTGTACTCCTTCTCGGCCTCGTCGCGACGCGCCGTGAGCTCCGCCTCGAGGTCGAGCCGGGCCTGCGCGGCCTCGCGGGCGAGCGTCTCGCGCTGCTCGTCGGTCTCGGCGGCGAGGGCGGCCCGGGTGCGGGTCGCCTCGTCCGCGAGCGCGGCGCGCTGGCGGGCCGTGTCGCGGTCGAGGTCGGTGCGGGCCTTCTCGGTGTCCGACTCGAGCGCCGCGCGGGTCTCGGCGAGCTCGTGGTCGATCTCGGCGCGCGCGGCGGCGATGTCGGCGTCGAGCTGCGCCGTGCGGCTCGCGATCTCGGCCTCGAGCGCCTCGCGCTTCTGCGACGTGTCGGCGGCGAGAGCGGCGCGGCCGCCGGCGTGCTCGGCCTGGTACTTCTCGCGCTCCGTCGCGACCTCGGCGTCGAAGGCGGCGCGGGCGTCCGCCAGCTCGCGCTCGTGCTCGGTGCGGGCGTGCGTGAGCTCGGACTCGAGCGTGGTGCGCTGGCGGGCCGTCTCGGCCTCGAGGTCCGAGCGCTCGCGCGTGACGTCGCTCTCGAGGCGGGAGCGCGTCTCGGCGACCTCCTGCTCGAGGTCGGCGCGGGTCGTGGTGACGTGCTCGTCGAGCTCGGCGCGGCCGCGAGCGACGTCGGCGTCGAGGGTGGCGCGGGTGGTCGTGACGTGCTTCTCGAGCTCCCGGCGCGTGCGGGTGTCCTCGGAGGCGAGCTTCGAGCGGGCGCTCGCGACCTCCTTCTTCAGCGCGGCGCGGGTCTCGGTCAGCTGGGTCTCCAGCGCGAGGGTCTCGTCCGCCACGCGCTGCTCAAGGGCCGCGGTCGTGTCGGTCACGTGAGCCTCGAGCGCCGCACGTCGCTCGCGCTCGTCCCGCTCGAGGGCGGTCGTCGTGTCGGAGACCAGCTTCTCGAGCGCGGCGGTGCGCGTCGCGACCTCGTCGGCGAGGGCGGCACGGGTCTCCGTGACGTCGTTCTCGAGCGCGGTCCGCGCGGTGGCGACCTCGTCCGCGAGCTCGGCTCGCACGGCGGCGGCCTCGGCGGCCGCCTCGGAGCGCAGCGTCGCGGACTCGGCCGCGGCGGCGTCGCGCAGCGCGCTCGCCTCGGCTGCGGCCTCCGCGCGGAGTGCGGTCGCCTCCGCCACGGCCTCGTTGCGGATGCGGGCCGCCTCGTTCTCGGCCTCGGCGCGGGACTTCGCGACGTCGTTCTCCAGCTCGGTGCGCGTGCGCGTCACCTCGTCCTCGAGCTCGGTGCGCGCGCGGGTCACGTCGTTCTCGAGCGCGGCACGGGTGCGGGCCACGTCGTTCGCGAGCTCCGTGCGGGTCTGCGTCGACTCGGTCTCGGCATCGCCGAGCAGGCGGGCGACCTCCGCGTCCACGGTCGCGCGCGAGCGGGCGACGTACTCGTCGGTCTCGGCGCGCTCGGCGGCGACCAGGCGGTCGTGCGCATCGCGCGCCGCGACGAGCTCCCTCTCCAGGGCGCCGGACCGGTCGGCGATGTCCGCCTCGAGGGCGGCGGTGCGCTCGGCGACCTCCGCGTCGATGGCGCGCTGCTTGTCGGCCACCTCGGCGTCGACGGCGATGCGCGACTCGGTCACGTAGGTGTCGGCGTCGGACGTGCGGCGCGTGATGTCGGCGTCGGCCGCGGCGAGGGTTCGGGCGAGCGTGCGGTCGTGCTCCGCGCGCTCGTCGCCGATCGCCTGGTCGTGGTCGGCTCGCGACTGCCCGAGCTCGGCGTCGAGCGCGGCGCGGTCCTGGCCGAGCTCCGCGGTGAAGGCCTCGCGGATCTCCGCGAGCTCGGCGGCGAGCTCGGCGCGGGCCGCGCGGAGCTCCTCCTTGAGCTCGGCCTTCTGGGTGCGCTTCTCGGCGGCCAGCTCGGCGCGGACGCGCTTCTGGTCGGCGTCGAGCTCGCCGCGGCGGGTGGTCAGCTCCTCCGCGAGCGCGGCACGGGCGCTGTCGAGCTCCGACTGCAGCGCGGTGCGCTGCGCGGCCTCGTCGTTCTGCAGCACGGCCTGGGCGTCGGCGATCTCGCGCTCGAGGTCGGTGCGCCGCTGCTCGAGGTCGCGCTCGAGGTCGCCGCGGCGGCGCTCGTCCTCGCTCGTGAACTCGGCGTTGCCGCGCTCCGTGTCGCGGGCGAGCGTCGCGGCGGCCTCGCGGGCCTCCGACGTCTCCTTCTGTGCGACGACGCGGAGCTCGGCGGCCTCCCGCTCGGCCTCGGCACGCAGCGCGGCGGCCTCCCGGCGCGCGGCGGAGCGGGCGTCGGCGGCCTCGGTGGCGACGGCGCCGCGGATGGCGGCGGCCTCCCGCACGGCGTCCTGGGTGAGCAGCTCGGCGTCGGCCTGGGCTCGGGCGACGATGCCCTCGGCCTCCTCGCGCGCCGCCTCGGCCATCTCCTCGACGCGGGACTGGGCCTCCGCGAGCGCGGCGGCCGCGGTGCTGGCGGCGTCCGTGCGCAGCTTCGTGACCTCGGCCTGCACGCCGCCGCGGAGCTTCTCCGCGTCGATGTCGGCTTGGCTGATCAGGCGGGTGGCCTGCTCCTCCGCCACGCGCAGCGTGTTCTCGAGCTTGGTGCCGAGCCCGCTGTAGGTGGGGCTGCCGACCTCGTCGAGCTCCGCCTGCAGATCCTCGACCACCGCCTGGAGGCGCTTGGCCTCCTTGGCGCTGTCCGTCTTGTCCGAGTTCGCCTTGATCAGCTCGCGACGCAGGTCCGCGAGCGCACGGTCGACCTCGTCCTTGCGGTATCCGCGCAGCTCGGTGCCGAAGCCCGAATCGTCTGCCGCCACAGCCCCTCCTCCTCCGTTGGCGCCGAGACCGCCGGTCCGACGGCGCCGGGAACCTTCCGAGTCTAGAGGGAGGGAGGTGACCGGGAAGGAAACGGGGATCGGTCCGCCCAGCGCACTCCCCGACGGCTTTCAGGAGTGCTCCGATACGCTGGTATGTCTTGTCTGCGGCCCGGAGGAGCTCCGGGAGCCGTGCGCCCCGTCCGATGCGGGATCGCGGACGCCGGGCCGACGCCCGCGCGCAGATGCGGAAGGAGCCCCTCGAGTGAGATTCGTCCTCGCGATCGTGCTGTTCGTGTGCGCGCTCGCGTCGGCCGGCCTCGGCATCGCCCAGCGCACGGTGCTGGCCGGCCCGAGCGAGCTCTCGGCGACCGCCGATGTCGGGTCGTCCGCGCAGCTGACCGTGATCGACGGATCCACCCTGACGGCGGTGCCCGGGAGCCAGCGGCTCACCCTGGCCGGCTCGGGTGACGTCTTCCTCGCCTACGGCCGCACCGCCGACGTGCACGCCTGGGTCGGCAAGTCCGCCTACAAGACGGTGACCTGGAACTCGGCGAAGCAGAAGCTGGTCGGCTCGACCGTCGACGGCACCGCCACCGCCGTGCCGACGCCGAAGGGCTCCGACCTCTGGCTCGACGAGCGCACCGGCACCGAGGCGGTCACCTGGCCGCTCCAGCTCGACTCGGGCTACTCGGTGATCGCCTACACCGGCGAGAAGAAGGCCGCTCCGGGCGATGTCACGATCCGCTGGCCCATCGACAACTCGGCGCCGTACTCATCGGCGCTCATCACCGCGGGGGTCGGACTGCTGCTGCTCGGGCTCATCGCGTTCATCTGGGCGCTGATCCACGCCCGCCGCCGCCGCGGACCCCGCCGACGTCAGCCTCGGCTGCCGCGCGCCCCGCGCCCGCCGCAGCTCACCCGCCGGTCGCTGCGCGCCCTCCCCGCCGGCCCCTCCCGCGGACGCCGCCGCGGCTTCGTCGCGGGTCCGGTGCTCATCGGCACCCTCGCGCTCACGGGCTGCTCGCTCGGCGCCGCCCCGGCCAGCCCGACGCCGACGCCGAGCGGCTCGGCGACCGCGGGCCCGACGACCGACCCGGTCGCCGTCACCAGGCCGCAGCTGACCCGCATCCTCGAGCGAGTGTCGGCGTCCGTGAAGGACGCGGATGCCGCCATCGACCCCGCGAAGGCCGCCACCCGCCTCCAGGGCCCCGCGCTCGCCGTCCGGACCGCGAACTACACGATCCGCGCCGGCGACAGCACGCAGCCGGCGCCGACGGCCATCCCGTCCGGCCCGATCCAGGTGATGCTGCCGCAGCAGAACGCCGGCTGGCCGCGCACCGTCTTCACGGTCGTCGGCGACGAGAAGAGCCCGATCGCGCTCATGCTCATCCAGGCCGCCGCGCGCGACGAGTACAAGGTCGAGTACGCCCTGCAGCTGCAGCCGCGCGCCCAGGTGCCGGCGCTCGCGCCGCCCACCGTCGGCGCCCCGCGGGTGAAGTCCGACGTGCCGTACCTGCAGATCGCGCCGGATCAGGTCGGCGCCGACTACTACGACCTGCTGACGAACGGCGAGTCGAGCGAGAACTACGCCGAGTTCGACGAGACGAAGGACCAGGGCATCGTCGCGCTCGGTCCCGCGTACCGCGAGGCGCACAAGGCCGACACCCAGGGCGCGCCGCTCGCCTACTCGATGGAGAAGGGCACGGGTCAGACGATCGTGCTCAGCTCGGTCGACGCCGGTGCGATCGTGGCCGTCGACCTGCACGACATCGAGACGGTGACCCCGCCGGAGGCCGGGTCGACCATCAACGCGCAGGGCCGGGTGAAGCTGCTCTCGGGGCTCGGATCGACGCCGAAGGGCATCGCCTCGACCTACGACCTGCAGCTGCTGTTCTACGTCCCGCCGAAGACCGACAAGGACGCCAAGACGACGCTGCTCGGGTTCAGCTCTGAGCTCGTCGCAGCCAAGGAGGCCAGCTGACATGAGCAACCCCGGACCCGCAGCCCCCGGCCCGAGCCTGCGCGGCGCCGTCGACCTCTCGTCCTTGGTGAACCGCGCGAACGCCCCGGCCGGCGGCGCGCCCGCCGCGGCTGCTCCGGAGGCCGGCCGGATCGTGTTCGAGGCGGACGACGCGTCGTTCGAGTCGGTGCTCGACCTCTCGGCCCAGGTGCCCGTCATCGTCGAGTTCTACGCGAACGGCATCGAGCCGGCGCTCGAGCCCGCGGTCCGGGCCTACGGCGGACGCCTCGCGCTCGCGACCGTCGACGGCTCGCGCAACCCGCAGCTCGCCCAGGCGTTCCAGGTGCGCGAGGTGCCGACCGTCGCCGCCGTGATCGGCGGGCGTCCGCTGTCGCTGTTCGTCGGCATCCCGGAGGACGGCGAGCTGCGCCAGGTGCTCGACCAGGTGCTGCAGGTCGCCGCGCAGAACGGCGTCACCGGCTCGATCGCCCCGGCCGACGGCGAGGAGCCCGAGGAGCCCGCCGAGCCGGTGGAGGAGCCGCTGCCGCCGCTGCACCAGGAGGCGTACGACGCGATCGCCCGGGGCGACTACGCCGCCGCGCAGACCGCCTACCGCACCGCGATCGCGCAGAACCCGCGGGATGCGGAGGCCGTCGCCGGGCTCGCCCAGGTCTCGCTGCTCGCGCGGCTCGACGGGTCGACGGCCGACGCCGTCCGCGCGGCCGCCGCGGCGGCGCCGGAGGATGTCGACGCGCAGCTCGCCGTCGCCGATCTCGACGTGTCGGGCGGCCACCTCGAGGACGCGTTCGCGCGCCTGCTCGACCTCTTCCCGTCGCTCGACCAGCCCGGTCGCGACGCCCTGCGCGCGCGCCTGCTCGAGTACTTCGAGGTCGCCGGCGGCGACGACCCGCGCGTGGGCGCGGCGCGCGCCCGGCTGGCCTCGCTGCTGTACTGACGACGCTGTACTGACGACGCGGGCTCGAGCGGTTCGCACTCCGGTGGCTGAGTAGGCCGAGGAACGAGGCCGTATCGAAGCCCCGCGCCCTCGTATGCGGTGCTTCGATACGCTCCCTCGTCGCTACTCAGCCATCGGGGCGGCTACGCGGTGGGTGCCTCGTACTTGAGCCAGAGGCCCGCGAGCGGCGGGAGGGTGACCTCCGCCGACGCCGGCTTGCCGTCCCACGGCTCGGCGACCGCCTCGACGGCGCCGAAGTTGCCGACGCCCGAGCCGCCGAACTCCACCGCGTCGGTGTTGAGCACCTCGCGCCAGGTGCCGGTGCTCGGCAGTCCGACCCGGTACGAGCCGACCGGGTTGCCGCCGAAGTTCACCAGGCACGCGAGCCGGGAGCCGTCGCGCGCGGTGCGGAGGAACCCGATCACGTTCTGGTCCGGCGAGCTGGTGATCCAGTCGAGCCCGTCGGGGGAGCTGTCGAGCTCCCACAGGGCCGGCTCCTCGCGGTAGATGCGGTTCAGCGCGCTGACGAGCGTGAGCAGCCCGCGGTGCACCGGCTGGTCGAGGATCCACCAGTCCAGCTCGCGCGACTCGCTCCACTCACTCGGCTGCCCGAACTCCTGGCCCATGAACAGCAGCTGCTTGCCGGGGTGCGACCACATGAAGGCGTAGTACGCCCGCATGTTGGCGAGCTTCTGCCACTGGTCGCCCGGCATCTTGCCGAGCAGGGAGCCCTTGCCGTGCACGACCTCGTCGTGGCTGATCGGCAGCATGAAGTTCTCGCTGAACGCGTACACGAAGCTGAAGGTGATCTCGTTGTGGTGGTGCGAGCGCCACATCGGGTTCTCCGAGATGTACGACAGCGTGTCGTGCATCCAGCCCATGTTCCACTTCAGGCCGAAGCCGAGCCCGCCGGCGTCGCTGGGGCGGGTGACGCCGGGGAACGACGTCGACTCCTCGGCGATGATCACGATGCCCGGGTTGCGCTTGTAGGCCGTGGCGTTGACCTCCTGCAGGAAGCCGATCGCCTCGAGGTTCTCGCGGCCGCCGAACTGGTTCGGCAGCCACTGGCCGTCCTCGCGGGAGTAGTCGAGGTAGATCATGCTCGCCACGGCATCCACGCGGAGACCGTCGACGTGGAACTCCTCGAGCCAGTACAGCGCGTTCGACACGAGGAAGTTGCGCACCTGCGACTGCCCGAAGTCGAAGATCAGCGTGCCCCAGTCCATGTGCTCGCCGCGGCGCGGATCGCCGTGCTCGTAGAGCGGCTGTCCGTCGAACTTCGCGAGCGCCCACTCGTCCTTCGGGAAGTGCCCGGGCACCCAGTCCATGATCACGCCGATGCCGGCGTTGTGGAGGCGGTCGATGAGGTACTTGAGGTCGTCGGGATGCCCGAACCGGGAGGTGGGGGCGAAGTAGCCGGTGACCTGGTAGCCCCACGAGCCGCCGAACGGGTGCTCCGCGAGCGGCAGGAACTCGACGTGGGTGTAGCCGAGCTCGGTGAGGTAGTCGACGAGCTGGTCGGCGACCTCGCGGTAGCCGAGGCCGGGGCGCCACGAGCCGAGGTGCATCTCGTAGACGCTCATCGGGGCCTCGTGCGGCGCGCGGGTGGCGCGCTGGGCGATCCAGGCGTCGTCGCTCCAGGCGAACAGCGTGTCGCCGACCTTCGAGGCGGTCGAGGGCGGCACCTCCGTGTAGCGCGCCATCGGGTCGGCGCGCGTCACCCAGTCGCCCGACGCGGTGAGGATCTCGAACTTGTAGTTGGTGCCGGCGCCGAGTCCGGGCACGAAGAGCTCCCAGACGCCGTTGTCGTCGAGCCGGCGCATCGCGTGGCCCGCGCCCGACCAGTCGTTGAAGTCGCCGACGACGTGCACGGCCTGCGCGTGCGGCGCCCACACCGAGAACGAGGTGCCGTCGACGCCCTCGTGCGGCCGGTGGTGCGCGCCGAGCCAGTGCCACAGCTGCTCGTGCCGGCCCTCGCCCCAGAGGTAGAGGTCGATCTCGCCGACGCTCGGGACGAAGCGGTACGGGTCGCCGGCGGTCCAGTCGGGCCCGTCGGCGTAGGCGGTCTCCACCTCGTACGGCTGGCCCTCGCCGGGCAGGAAGCCGTGCCAGAGGCCGTCCTGCACGTGGCCGAGCTGAACGCGGGTGCCGTCGGCGCGCACGACGGCGACGCGCTCGGCGAGCGGGCGGATGACGCGCACCACCCAGCCGCCGCCGGCGACCGGGTGCGCGCCGAGCGCGTCGTGCGGGTGCGGATGGCGCCCCAGCACGAGCGCGCGGATGTGGTCGGCGTGCAGCTCCGGCAGCGCGGCGGCCGTGCCGCCGGCGCCGGTTCCTGTGGTCTCGGCCATGGTCAGATCCCCCTCGGGTAGTCGATGGCGAGCACGTGCGCCGGCTCGGTGAACGCGTCGAGGCGCACGTAGTTGGAGGTGCTCCAGGTCCAGCGCTGGCCCGTGATCAGGTCGCGGACGCCGAACTCCTCGGTGCCGGCCGGGAGGCCGAGCGCGGCGAGGTCGAGGTGCACGGAGGTGGCGCGCACGGAGTGCGGGTCGACGTTGACGACGACGATGACGCCGTCGGCGCGACCGGAGCGGACGAACTCCGCGGGCAGGGTCTTGGAGTACACGAGCACCGAGTCGTCGTCCGACCAGTGCACCTTGAGGTTGCGGAGCTGCCGCAGTGCCGGATGCTCGGAGCGGATCTGGTTCAGCAGCGTGAGGTACGGGGCGAGCGAGTCGCCCGCCGCCTCCGCCGCGGCCCAGTCGCGGGACTTGAACTCGTACTTCTCGTTGTCGATGTTCTCCTCGCTGCCGGGACGCGCGACATCCTCGAACAGCTCGTAGCCGGAGTAGACACCCCAGCTCGGGGAGGCGGTCGCGGCGAGCACGGCCCGCACCTTGTACGCGGGCCGGCCGCCGAACTGCAGGTACGGGGTGAGGATGTCATGCGTGTTCACCCACATGTTCGGGCGCATGTACGAGGCGGTGCGCGTCGAGATGTCGGTGAAGAACTCGGCGAGCTCGTCCTTCGTGTTGCGCCAGGTGAAGTACGTGTACGACTGCTGGAAGCCGGCGCCGGCGAGCGTCTCCATCGTCGCGGGGCGGGTGAAGGCCTCCGAGAGGAAGATCACCTCCGGGTGCGTGCCGTTGACCTGCGCGATCAGCCACTCCCAGAAGCGCACCGGCTTCGTGTGCGGGTTGTCGACGCGGAAGATCTTCACGCCGCGCGCGATCCAGGTCTCGACGATGTCGAGCCACGCCGCGGAGATGCCCTCGGGGTCGTTGTCGAAGTCGAAGTTGTAGATGTCCTGGTACTTCTTCGGCGGGTTCTCCGCGTAGGCGATCGAGCCGTCGGGCCGCTTCGTGAACCACTCCGGGTGCTCGGCGACCCACGGGTGGTCGGGGGAGGCGTTGAGCGCGAGGTCGAGCGCGACCTCGAGCCCGGCCTTCTCGGCGGAGCGGACGAAGAACCGGAAGTCGTCGACCGTGCCGAGCTCGGCGTGGATGGCCTCGTGCCCGCCCTCGGCCGATCCGATCGCGTACGGGCTGCCGGGGTCGCCGGGCTCGGAGGTCACCGAGTTGTTGCGGCCCTTGCGGAACGTCGTGCCGATCGGGTGCGGCGGCGGGATGTAGATGACGTCGAAGCCCATGGCGGCGACGGCCGGCAGCCGGCGCGCCGCGGTGCGGAACGTGCCGGACTTCCAGGTGCCGTCCTTGCGCTGCCGCGCGCCCTCGGAGCGGGGGAAGAACTCGTACCAGGCGCCGACGGCCGCGCGCTCGCGCTCGACCCGGAGCGGATGCTCCTCGGAGTCGGTGTGCAGGCTCGCGACCGGCGCCGCGGCGATCGCGGCGGCGAGCCGCGGGTCGTGGGCGACCTTGAGCCGGGCGGCGCCGGAGAGCCGCTCGTCGAGGAAGGCGGTGCGGGCATCCGCGAAGACCTTGGCCTTGCGCTTCCTGAGCAGCTCGGCGCCCATCGCGAAGGTGAGGTCGATGTCCTGGTCGGCGGCGACCTTGCCGTCGGCGTAGTGCACCCAGGTGGCCCAGTCGTCGCTCCAGGCGCGCACCCGGAAGCGCCAGACGCCCTCGGCCGTGACCGGCACCTCGGCGTGCCAGCGGTCGGTGCCGGGTGCGCCCGGCGCGAGCGGGTGATACGTCTGCTCGCCGGCCGGGGAGGTCAGCACCACCTCCGCGCCGAGCCGGCCGTGCCCCTCGCGGAACACGACGGCCTCGAACGGCACCACCTCGCCGACGAAGGACTTCGCCGGCCAGCGGTCCTCCGGTTGGACAGGGGAGAGCATGCGGATCGGGATGCGCCCGATGCGTCCGGACCAGGTGTCAGCCACCGTCCGACCGTATCGCGCGGGCCCCGCCCGGCGGAGGGGGGATCCGGCCCGCTCGGAGGCCCCTCCCAGGGCGCGCCGAGGGGCGGCCGAGGACGGGCGCCCGCCGTCGCTGCGTCCGATCGGGCGCCGGCGGGGCATCCGCTCACCCGGGGGACACCTCGTGTACCGACCGGTATATCCCCCTCCCTCTGGGGGCATCCGGGTCATTGCCTCCGCTTGCGGCGCCATCTAGCGTTTGAGGCGGGGGAGATCCCACTGTGCGGGCCGGACCCGAAAACCCGACACCTCGCACAGAGCACCACCGCCACGGCCGGACCCGAAGCCCGACCACCGTGACGTTCCACATCCCGAAACCATGCGAGGACCCGAAACTCGCGAACGCTTGATCAGCGGCCTGGGGGGCTCGGCTACGCCGAGGACCGTGCGCGCTGAGCAGTCCAGCGCGCCCAGGGTTCGAGCTCTGCCGTCATCGTGCGATGACGAAAGGACCCGAAGAATCATGAACAAGCTCACCAAGGGCGCCATCGCCGGTGCCGCCGGCATCATCCTGCTCATGGGCGGCGCGGGCTCGCTCGCGTACTGGTCGGACAACGTCACCGCCGGTGCCCAGGGCCAGACCGTCACCGCCGGCCAGCTGAAGTTCGGCACCCCGGCCGCCGGTGCCTGGTACCTCAACGACTCGACCACGGCGCTGACCGCGACGCAGCTCTCGCAGCTGAAGATCGTCCCCGGCGACAAGCTCGAGTTCAAGCAGACCGTCGGCTTCACCGCGCAGGGCACGAACCTCAAGTTCCAGCTCTCCAACGTCGCCGGCACCTGGTCCGCTGCGACCACGGGCAACGCGAACGACACCGCGCTCGCCAACGCGATCGCCTCCTCGGCCGCCACCACGGCGACCGTGTCGGGCACCGGCTTCACCAACACCGCCGGCACCTACACGATCACCACCAACACCGGCCAGGCCGTGACCGGCTCGGTCGCGATCAGCGTCTCCTTCACCTTCCCGTCGAGCACGACCGGCACCGTCGGCCAGCTCGGCAACGTGAAGCTCGACTCCACGACGGGCGTCGTCACCATCTCGCAGGTGGCCTAACCCTCTCGACGACGGCCGGGGCGGACCCGAACAACGTCCCGGCCGTCTTCACCTCCGATCCCTCAGCGGATCGGAGACCTCCACCCGACATCCCGCACGACCCGGAAACGGCGGACATCATGAGCAGGAACACGCGCGCGCTCCGCGCGACGAGGGCGACCGCCCCGTCGCGGCGGCGGCTCGCGCTGCTGATCCTGCTCCCGCTGGCACCCCTGGTCGTCGTCGCCCTGCTCGTCGCGACGCTCACCGCACATTCGCGGTCGGGCGCGCGGACTCGCGTCGCGGCGGAGGACGTCGCGGTGCCGGTGACCGACCGGACGCCCACCCGCTCTGCGGGGGTCGGCGTTTTCGGGACGCTGCGTGCGGCTCCCGGTCGGATGCTCGCCGGCGCCGCGGCGGTCGGGGTGGCCGTCGTGCTCGCCGTGACCGGCGCGGCCGGCAGCTACGCGTACTACAACAGCCAGACCTCGGTCGCCAGCTACACCATCTCCTCCGGCTCGCTCGCCATGACCGTCCAGTACGGCAGCGGCGTCGCCGGCGCATCGGCCGCTCTCCCGGCGACCGCCTTCCAGAACCTCCTGCCCGGCGACATCGCGAGCGTGCCCGTCACGATCGCCAGCACGGGCAGCGCGACCTCCACCGTCACCGCGCGGCTCGTGACCGCGGCCCCGGCCGGCTGGGAGGTCCGCATCGCGTCGGGCGCGTGCCCCGCGGGTCAGCTCGGCACGACCGCGCTGACCACTGCCGCGCTCGCCTACGGCACCTTCCCGGGCGGCACCTCGACCCCCGCCTGCGTGCAGGTCGTCCTCCGCGCCGACGCCGCGGCGGCCGTCGCGAACCTCGCCTTCGACATCCAGATCGACTCGACGCAGGTGCCCTCATGAGCGCCCGCCTCCCGCTCCACCGCCGCCTCGCGCGGCGCATCGGCGCGTACCGGGGCAGCGCCCGCACCCGCATCGCCGCGGTCGCCGGCATCGTCGTCTTCGCCGTGCTCGCCGGCACCACCGCCGGCTGGGCCTTCTGGAGCACCTCGCTGCACGTGACGGGGTCGGCCACGCGCGCGACCCTCGCGATTACCACCGCGAACTTCGAGTCGCTGAACTACACCTTCATGAACAACACGCTGACCACCACGGGCAGCGTGACCGTGACGAACACGACCGTCACCTCGAGCACCACGCCGGGCACCGTCACGCTGGGCTTCGGCCAGGCGGCGACGTCGACGCTCGGCACGAAGGTGTCGCTCACCGCGTGGCCGACCACGAACGTCGCGACCTGCACCACGGCCGCCGCCGTGGGCACCGGCTCGTTCACCGCCGTGTGGTCCGCCGGCACGAGCACGACCTTCTCGCTGGCGCCGGGCGCCGCGAAGTCGTACTGCGTGCGCAGCTTCGTCACGAGCGGCACCCGCAACTCGGTGTGGTCGGCGAGCGGCACGCAGAGCTTCACGCCGCGCCTCACCGCGACGATGACCCTGAGCACGAACGCGGCCTGGACCGCCTCGGCGACCCCGGTCACGACGACCGAGAAGACCCAGGCGATGTACCAGCCGACGACCGTCGACACCGACGGCTGGCTGTGGCTCCGCCCGAACTGGGGCAACGCGCAGTACGACTACTGCCTCGACGTCTCGGACGGCAACACGAACCCCGGCGGCTTCGTCATCGCCTACGGCTGCAAGACGACGGGCTCGACGAACCAGATGTTCCGCTTCGTCAGCACGGGCGACGGCTTCTACCGCATCAACCCGCGTCACGCGTCCGGCCTCTCGCTCGACACGGACGCGTCGCAGACCGCCGGCACCGGCATCTCGACGCGCACGACGGTCGCGGCCTCGAACAGCCAGCGCTGGCAGGCCCAGGACATCGGCAACGGCTACATCCAGCTGATGAACGTCGACAGCCTGCTCTGCCTCAGCGCGCCGAACGGCACCGGCCTGAACAACGGTCCGCTGACGCAGGCGCCGTGCGCCGACGCGCCCGGCCAGCAGTGGACCCTGTCGCGCACCGTCGAGAACGACGCCGCTGCCACGTCGAACAACTCCTCCGCCAACGCGACGATCACGTACACCTGGACGTCCATCCCGGACGGGCCGTACAAGGCGCAGCTGCTCCGCAACGGGGCCTGGGTCGACATCACCATGGCGTCGACGAGCGCGACCGGCCTCAGCTTCACGGCCGCCTCGCTCTACGCGGCGAACGGCAACACCGCCGGCACGAACCTCACCGTCCGGGTGCTCGACAGCTTCAGCACCCGCGTCGCCCAGGGCACGGTGTCGTTCTCGCGCACCACGTTCTTCACGACGTACTACACGGTCAGCGCCAACACCCTGTCGGACCTGCAGTGATGACCCGCCTCCGCGTCGCGCTCGCCGCCGTGACCGTCGCCGCACTCGCGGCGACGGGCGCGGTCGCGAGCGCACCGGCCGCCGCGCAGGCCGCGACCGCCGTGCAGGTCAGCCCGGACGGCACGAGCTTCGGCTCGTCCTGGGCCGGCCAGCTGTTCTCGGGCGTCGCGCTCGTGCCGCGCGACTCCGTCACCCGCCCGTTCTGGGTGCGCAACGCCGCCGGGGAGGCCGCCTACCTGCGGATCACCCTCGCCGACGTCGTCGTGCACGACGCGGACGTCGCGGATGCGCTCGCCGTCCGCTCCTCCGTCGCCGGCTGGCCCGGCTCCCCGATCGCGGTGACCGCGGCGCAGCCGTGCTACGTGCTGACCCAGGGCCCGGTGCTCGCCTCCGGCGGCACGACGCGCGTCGACACCGCGCTCGACCTCGGCGACCTCCAGGGACTCGCCGGCCAGGCCGGCACGGTGACCTTCTCGATCATCGTCACGCTGAGCTCCACCGCCATGACCTCGCTGCCGCCGACCGACTGCCCGTCCGTGGGCACCACCGTCATCGGCTACACCGGCGACGCCGCCCCGAGCTGGTCGACCGGCCGCGCGGGAACGGCCGTCTCCGGTGGCACCGCGGTGCTCGACCCCGGGACCGCCGCCGGCGGACTCCCGACCACCGTCGTCCCGGCACCCGCCGAGGGCACGGACCCCGTACCCGCCACCCGCGCGTCCGCGGTCGTGGCGAACACCGGCCGACTGTGGCAGGAGCTGGACGTGCTGTTCTGGCTGCTGCTCGCCGTCGCCGGTGCTCTGGTGGCGCTGCGCCGCCGACGCAAGGACATCCTGAAGGGAGCCGCGCCATGACCGCGAAGACCACCGAGAAGCGCCGCCGTGGACCCGTCTACTGGATCGGCATGATCGTCAGCGGCGCGCTGCTGCTGGCCGTGCTCGCCGTCGCGACGCTCGTCGTCGCGGTGCCGGCGCTGACCCGGTCGACCCCGTACACGATCCTCACCGGCTCGATGGACCCGACCTACCCGCCCGGCACCCTCGTCATCGTGAAGCCGACGGACCCGCAGCAGATCCGCCTCGGCGACGTCGTCACGTACCAGCTCGAGTCGGGCGAGGGCGCGGTCGTCACCCACCGCGTCATCGAGATCCAGGCGCCCACCGCGGCGACGAAGGGCGAGCCGCGCTTCATCACGAAGGGCGACGCCAACGACGTGCAGGACCAGAAGGCCGTGCGCCCGGTGCAGATCCGCGGCGTCGTCTGGTACGCCGTGCCCTACATCGGCTGGGTCAACAACGTCGTCAACGGCGACATGCGCCCGGTCATCATCCCGATCGTCGCGGGCGGCCTGTTCCTCTACGCCGGCTGGATGATGATCGCCGGCCTGGTCGACCGCCGTCGCACCCGCAACGGCGCGACCGCCGCCATCGAGGCCGCGGTGCCGCAGCCGGACCTGCGCGAGGACCCGGCCGACGACGCGGTCGAGACGCCGGCCGGGCCGGTCGTCGCGGGCGCCACCGCGCCGCGCGTGCGCCGGGAGCTCGAGCGCACCGGCTCGCGCCGCTCGCGCTTCGAGCCGCCGACCTCCTGAGCCGCTCGCCCGCACGTGCCGGAGGGGCCGTGCGGGCGGGCCACCGCCATCCGATCCCCGCATCGGGATGTCCGCCGTTCCTCGACCGTCGCGCAGCCGTCGCACGCGCGTAACCGGTTGCAGCCCCGGACGTCCTAGGCTGGCCGGGTGAAGGCCATCCGTCGTTTCACCGTCCGCACCGTCCTCCCCGAGGCGCTCTCCGCGCTCGACGAGCTCGCCGCGAACCTGCGGTGGTCGTGGCATCAGCCGACCCAGCTGCTGTTCCGCGAGATCGCCCCGGAGATCTGGGACGCCTCGAAGGATCCCGTCGGCACCCTGGGCGAGGTGGAGCCCTCGCGGCTCGCCGAGCTGGCCGCCGACGCGGACTTCATCGCCCGCGCCGAGGCGCTCCGCGACGGGCTGCGCGTCTACCTGACCGAGCCGCGCTGGTACCAGTCGCTCGAGGGCGACACCCCCGAGACCATCGCCTACTTCTCGCCCGAGTTCGGCATCGCCGCGGCGCTGCCGCAGTACTCCGGCGGCCTCGGCATCCTCGCCGGCGACCACCTCAAGAGCGCCTCCGACCTCGGCGTGCCGATCGTCGCGGCCGGGCTGTTCTACCGCGCCGGCTACTTCCGCCAGGCCATCTCCCGCGAGGGCTGGCAGGAGGAGAGCTACCCGGTGCTCGACCCGGACGGCCTGCCGATGTCGGTGCTGCGCCACCCGGACGGCACCCCCGCCGCCGTGACGCTGGCGCTGCCGGAGGGCCGCGCCCTGCACGCCCGCATCTGGCGCCTCGCCGTCGGCCGCGTCACGCTGCTGCTGCTCGACACCGACATCCCCGAGAACGACGAGGAGCTGCGCGGCGTCACCGACCGGCTCTACGGCGGCGGCGGCGAGCACCGGCTCCTGCAGGAGCTGCTGCTCGGCATCGGCGGCGCGCGCGCCGTGAAGCTGTACACCTCGCTGACCGGCCGCGCGCCGGCCGAGGTCTTCCACACCAACGAGGGCCACGCCGGCTTCCTCGGCCTGGAGCGCATCGCCGACCTCATCGCGGCCGGGCTCTCCTTCCCGGAGGCGCTCACCGCCGTCCGCGCCGGCACCGTCTTCACGACGCACACGCCCGTGCCCGCCGGCATCGACCGCTTCGACGCCGGCCTCGTCGAGCGCTACCTCACGCCGGAGCTGCTGCCCGGCGTGCACGCCGGCGACGTGCTCGCGCTCGGCGCCGAGGACTACGAGGGCGGCACGCCCGGCACGTTCAACATGGCCGTCATGGGCTTCCGCCTCGCGCAGCGCGCGAACGGCGTCTCGAAGCTGCACGGCGACGTGAGCCGCCGGATGTTCGGCGCGCTCTGGCCGGGCTTCGACCCGGACGACGTGCCGATCACCTCGATCACGAACGGTGTGCACGCCCCGACCTGGACGGACGACCGCGTGCGCCAGCTCGCCGGCGACCGGCTCGGCAGCACCGACTCGACCGCCGTCGACTGGACCTCCGACGCGCTCGGCGACGCCGAGCTGTGGGCCCTGCGCCGCACGCTCCGCGAGCAGCTCGTCGAGGACGCGCGTCGACGCGTCACGGCGGCCTGGGCGGAGCAGAACGGGGGCAGCGCGGCGCCGAACTGGTACGCCGACCTGCTCGACCCCGACGTGCTGACGATCGGCTTCGCGCGCCGCGTGCCGACCTACAAGCGGCTCACGCTGATGCTGCAGGACCCGGAGCGCCTCCGCGCCCTGCTCACGCACCCGGAGCGCCCCATCCAGCTCGTCATCGCCGGCAAGTCGCACCCGGCCGACGACGGCGGCAAGCGCCTCATCCAGCGCCTCGTCGAGTTCAGCCAGGACAAGGAGGTGCGCAAGCGCATCGTGTTCCTGCCGAACTACGACATCGGCATGGCGCAGCTGCTGTACCCGGGCACCGACGTCTGGCTCAACAACCCGCTGCGCCCGCTCGAGGCGTGCGGCACGTCCGGCATGAAGGCCGCGCTGAACGGCTCGCTGAACCTGTCGATCCTCGACGGCTGGTGGGCCGAGTACTTCGACGACGAGAGCGGATGGGCGATCCCGTCCGCCGACAGCGCCGGCGACGCCGCGGAGCGCGACGCGCTCGAGGCGAACTCGATGTACGACCTCATCGAGCACCAGGTCGCGCCGCGCTTCTACGACCGCGGCGCCGACGGCGTGCCCGGCAAATGGGTCAGCGACATCCGCCACACGCTCGCCACGATGTCGCCGGAGCTGTCCGCCGACCGGATGGTGCGCCAGTACGTGCAGAACCTGTACCTGCCGGCCGCCGCGGCCGAGCGCGCCGCCTCCGCCGACGACTTCCGCCCCGCGCGGGAGCTCGCCGCCTGGAAGTCGCGCGTCATCGCGGCCTGGCCGGGGGTGCACGTCGCGCACGTCGAGTCCGGCGGCGTCGACACGAGCCCGCAGGTCGGCGAGACGCTGCAGGTGCGGGCGTTCGTCGAGCTCGGCGAGCTGCAGGACTCCGACGTGCGCGTCGAGCTCGTGCACGGCCGCGCCCGCGGCGGCGACGACCAGCTCTCGGACGTCGTGCACGTGCCGCTCGAGCTCGTGTCGCACGACCTCGGCAGCCCCGCGACGTTCGCGGGCACGGTGCAGTTCGACCGCGCCGGCAGCTTCGGCTACACCGTGCGCGTCGTGCCGGCGAACCCGCTGCTCGCCTCGCCGTCCGAGCTGGGGCTCATCGCCTCCGCGGGCTGATCGGGCGACGGCACCGCGTGGGCTCCGGGAGCTTCAGCTACGGCTTCGAGGCCGCTGCGACGCTCGGGCGCGCCCTCGGCCTGCTCGGCGACCTCCGCGCCTCCGCCGAGCTCCATCCGAGCATCAGCCGGATCGAGCAGGTGGAGCCCGCCCCGGGTGCCCAGGAGTCGTTCCGGATGGTCGACAGCACCCGCTGGGGGCCGCTCGCGTTCGCGCTGGAGTACCGCGCCGACCTGCTCGGGCGCGAGACGGACGACGGCTGGGCGCGCATCACCACCCGTGCGCGGCAGGCGCCGGGCATCCGCTTCTGGAACGAGACGACGCTCGTGCAGCGCGGCGACCGGGTGCACGGTCGGGTCGGGATCACGCTCTCGACGCCGTCCTGGATGCAGCGCTGGGCGCTCGAGGGCATGCGCGCCCGGCATGAGCAGATCCTGCCGCAGCTCGTCGCCGCGCTGGAGCGTGGCTCGGGTCGATGAGCAGGTCGGCCGCTCGGACAGCTCCGCTGGCTGAGGAGCGCGCCAGCGCCACGCCGGCTTCGCGCGGCTTCGACGCCGCAGTTCTGCAGACATGGGGCTTCGAGACAGGCCGTCGACGGCCTTCCTCAGCCAGCGGTTCTCCGGTCACTACCCCGCGATGTCCGCCACGAGCGCGTCGGTCAGCCGGAGCAGGTCGGCGGGCGCGAGCTCGAGGTCGAGCCCGCGACGGCCGCCGCTGACGAAGACGGTGTCCCACAGCTCGACGGTCTCGTCCACGACGGTGCGGTGCCGGGTGCGCTGGCCGAGCGGCGAGATCCCGCCGACCACGTAGCCGGTGCGGCGCTCCGCGACCGCCGGGTCCGCCATCGCCCCGCGGCGGGCGCCGAGCGCGGCGGCCGCGCGCTTGAGGTCGAGGCGCGCGCTCACGGGCACGATCCCGACGGCCACCTCGCCGTCCGCCTCGAACAGCAGCGTCTTGAAGACGCGCTCCGGCTCCACGCCGAGCGCCTCGGCCGCCTCGAGCCCGAACGCGGCGGAGCGCGGGTCGTGCGCGTAGGCGTGCTCCGTGTAGGCGGCGCCGGCCGCGCGCAGGGCGGCGGTCGCCGGGGTGCCGGCCATCCGTCAGCTCCCGAGCAGATCGACGAGCTGCGCGAGCCAGTCGCGCAGGAAGCCGTTCGACGCCACCACCCAGGTCAGCACCCAGCCGAGCAGCCCGAGGATCAGCCCGACGCCCGCGGCACCGCGTCCCGCACCGCCGCGCCGGGCCGCACCGGCGAGTCCGGCGACGCCGAGGATGGCGGCGATCGTCGAGACGATCGTGAACCCGGTGGCCGAGAGCACGAGTCCGACGAGGCCGGCCACGACGGCCAGTCCCGGCAGCCCGCCGGCGCCGGCCGCGGGCTCCGCGCCGGACCGGGGGAGGGCTTCCGCGGCCGGCCCGGTCGTCGACAGGAGCGGTCCGCCCGCGCGGGGCCGGCGGGTGTCGCTCCAGCCCACGCCGTTCCACCAGCGCTCGAGCGCGTGGTCGCGCTCGTCCGGATACCAGCCGGCCGAGCGGCTCTCGGGTGCGTCGCGGTAGCCGAAGGGCATGGCGTCACGCTACCCGCCCTGGCCGGCGCCGCTCAGACCGCGCGGAACAGCATCATCGAGGTCGGGCCGACGACGAGCCGGTCGCCCGGCAGGTGGTCGGCCTCCCGGCCCGCGATGTCGTCGTGCGACGAGTCCCAGAGCAGCGTGTAGCCGGAGACGCCCTCGTGCTCCGGCAGGGTCACGGCCACCTCGGTCTCCAGCCCGTGCACGACGAGCAGGATGCGGTTGAACTCCTCGAGCTCCGGCGTCGAGGCGGCGAGGTACTGCAGCGTCCGCTCGGCGGGGGAGTCCCAGTCCTCCATCGACATCGACTCGCCGTCCTTGTTGAACCAGTCCATCTGGCTCGCGCTCGGCACGGTCTCGCCCCAGCGGCCGAATCGCACCGGGCGGAGGGCCGGGTTCTCGCGGCGCAGCCGGGTCAGCGTGCGCGTCACGTCGAGCAGCTCGCGCTGCCAGCGCTCGTGCTTCCAGCTCATCCAGGTGAGCTCGCTGTCCTGGCAGTAGGCGTTGTTGTTGCCCCGCTGGCTTCGGCCGTACTCGTCGCCCGCCGTGATCATCGGCACGCCCGCGCTGAGCAGCAGCGTGCCGAGCAGGTTGCGGATGGCCTTGCGGCGGGCCGCGAGCACGGCGCGGTCGCGGGTGGGGCCCTCCGCGCCGTGGTTGAACGACTTGTTGTCGTCCGAGCCGTCGCGGTTGTCCTCGCCGTTGCCCTGGTTGTGCTTGCGGTCGTAGGCGACGAGGTCGTACGCGGTGAACCCGTCGTGCGCGGTCACGAAGTCGATCGAGGCGAGCGGCCCGCGCTCGTGGGAGAAGACGTGGTTCGAGCCCGAGATGCGGCGTGCCAGGGAGCCGATGCCCTCGCTCGCCGTGCCGGTGCCGCGGGCCGACGCGATGTCACGCAGCCAGAAGTTGCGCGCGCGGTCGCGGTAGCCGTCGTTCCACTCCGAGTAGCCGTCCGGGAAGCGGCCGACCTGCCAGCCGCCCATG
The DNA here is from genome assembly GCF_058809295.1 of Schumannella sp. GW821-FHT10F01. Taxonomy (NCBI): domain Bacteria; kingdom Bacillati; phylum Actinomycetota; class Actinomycetes; order Micrococcales; family Microbacteriaceae; genus Schumannella; species Schumannella sp. GW821-FHT10F01. The sequence goes on along the minus strand of NZ_JBXASM010000007.1, from coordinate 34,810 downwards.
CCGACGTCCCACGGCTCCGCGATGAGCTTCGTCGTGCTCAGCACCGGGTCGTCGAGGATCGCGGTGAGCAGCGGATGCGCCGGATCGAAGTGCGCGTCGGCGTCGCGGCCCAGCGTCGCCATGAGGTCGAAGCGGAAGCCGTCGATCTGCACCTCCTCGGCCCAGTACCGCAGCGAGTCGAGCACCAGCCGGCGGGCGGCGGGCTTCGACACGTCGAGGGTGTTGCCGCAGCCGGTCACGTCGAGGTAGCCGCCGTCGGGCAGGTGGCGGTAGTAGTTCGCGTCGTCGAGCCCGCGGAGGCTCGTCGTCGGGCCGCCGCGGCCCTCCTCGGCGGTGTGGTTGTAGACCACGTCGAGGATGACCTCGATGCCCGCCTCGTGGAGCAGCTTCACCATGCCCTTGAACTCGCGGAGCACGGCGCCGGTGCCGCCGTGCTGGGCGGTGCGGCTCGCGTAGGCGGCGTGCGGGGTGAAGAAGTTCAGCGTGTTGTAGCCCCAGTAGTTGACCAGGTCCATCTTCTGGAGGCGCTGCTCGCTCGAGGACTGGTGCACCGGGAGCAGCTCGACCGCCGTCACGCCGAGCGACTGGAGGTGCTCGATCGTCGACGGGTGCGCGAGGCCGGCGTAGGTGCCGCGCAGCTCCTCGGGGATCGCCGTGTTGAGCTTCGTGAGGCCCTTCACGTGCGCCTCGTAGATGACCGTGTGGTCCATCGGCGTCATCGGCCGGCGCGACGACCCCCAGTCGAACGCGCCGTCCTGCACGTAGCCGCGCCACTCGCCGGTCTTCCGGGAGCGGACCAGGCCGCGGGCGTAGGGGTCGAGCAGCGCGAGGTCCGGATCGAACGCGTGCTGCGGACCGGTCGGGCCGTCGGCGCGGAGCGCGTAGCGGGTGCCGGGCACGAGCTCGGGCGACGTGCCGCTCCAGACGCCGTGCTCGTCGCGCGCGAGGGCGACGGTGCTGGCGACCCAGTCCGCGTCGGTCGCGTCGTAGAGCAGCAGGTCGACCGAGCGGGCCGATCCGCTCCAGACGCGGATCTCGCCGCCGTCCGGCGTCGAGCGCACGCCGAGGTCGCGGAGCGACGCCGCCTCCGCCGCGATCGCGGCGGCCGTCTCGGCGGCGATCGCGGCCGCCTCGGCCTCCGCAGCCGCCGCGGCGAGGTCCGCCTCGCGCTGCTCGGCGGCCTGGCGCTCGGCCTCGCGCTGCTGATCGGTCGGGGTCGCGGACGACGCCGCGGCGGTGTCGCCGGAGGCCAGCTCGGTGGCGGGATCGGGCATCTGTCGAGAATAGCCAGACCGATGGTCGGGTTCTCGCCATCCCCCCAGCCCGATCGCGCGGTCGCACATCCGTGCAGGCCCCGGATCCGGCGCGAGAATGGGCGCATGCCGGTCTACCTCGACCACGCCGCCACCTCGCCGATCCGGCCCGAGGTGCTCGCGGCGTACACCGAGGCGCTCGGCACGGTCGGCAACCCGTCGTCGATCCACGGGGCCGGCCAGGCCGCGCGTGCGCTGCTCGAGGAGTCGCGCGCCCGGATCGGCGCCGCGCTCGGGGCGGACCCGATGGAGGTCGTGCTCACCGCCGGCGGAACCGAGAGCATCAACCTCGCGATCAAGGGGCTGTACTGGCGTGGCGCGGCCGAGGGCCGCCGCCGCGTCGTCGTCCCGGCCGCCGAGCACCACGCCACCCTCGACGCGGTCGACTGGCTCGAGTCGCGCGAGGGCGCCGAGGTCGTGCGCACCGGCGTCGACCCGCTGGGCCGCGCGCGGCTCGACGACGTCGCCGCGGCGCTCGACCGCCCGGGCGGCACGGCCGTCGTCAGCGCGCTGCAGGCGAGCAACGAGGTCGGCACGCTGCAGCCGGTCGCGGAGCTGGCGGCGCTCGCCGCGGCGCACCGCGTGCCCCTGCACCTCGACGCGGTGGCGGCGCTCGGCCAGGTGCCGGTGCATCTCGCCGAGAGCGGTGCCGCCGCGATCAGCATCTCGGGGCACAAGATCGGCGCTCCGGTCGGCGTCGGCGCGCTGCTGCTGCGCCGCGACGTCGAGCCCGAGGCGCTGCTGCACGGCGGCGCGCAGCAGCGCGCACGATCCGGCACGCTCGACGCCGCCGGCGCCGCGGCATTGGCGCTCGCGGTCGAGCTCGCGACCGCGGAGCTCGCCGCGCACGCGGCGCACCTGTCCGCGCTGCGCGACCGCCTCGTCCGCGGCCTGGCCGAGCGGGTGCCGGAGGCGACGCTGCGCGGCGATCCGGAGCCGAGCGGACGGCTGCCCGGCACCGTGCACCTCACGGTCGCGGGCGCGGAGGGCGACTCGCTGCTGTTCCTGCTCGACACGGCGGGCTTCGAGGTCTCCACCGGGTCGGCGTGCCAGGCCGGCGTGCCGGAGCCCTCGCACGTGCTGCTGGCGATGGGGCTGCCGGCGGAGGAGGCCCGCGGCGCCCTGCGGATCACGCTCGGCCGGAGCACCACGGCCGACGAGATCGACGCGCTGCTCGTCGCGCTGCCGGACGCCGTAGCCCGAGCTCGCGGTGCCGGAATGGCCCGACGGGTGCCGGATATCGGGCGCGTTTCGGGATCCTGAGCATCCACACAGCGTTCCGAGAGGCGCTTGCCAGGTCGGGCCAGAGTGGAGCATGGCTGTGAAGGAAGAGACCGCCGCCGGGCCTCGCGATGGTGCGGAGCCCGAGCTCAAGCGGGTCATGGGGCCCAAGCTCCTGCTGCTGTTCGTCGTCGGCGACATCCTCGGCACGGGCGTCTACGCCCTGACCGGGCAGGTCGCCGGGGAGGTGGGCGGCGCCGCGTGGCTGCCGTTCATCATCGCGTTCGCCGTGGCGACGCTCACCGCGTGCTCCTACCTCGAGCTCGTCACCAAGTACCCGAGGGCCGCCGGCGCCGCGCTCTACGCGCACAAGGCGTTCGGCATCCACCTCGTCACGTTCCTCGTGATGTTCACGGTGATGTGCTCGGGCATCACGTCCGCCTCCGCCGCGTCGAGCGCGTTCGCGAGCAACTTCTCCGTCGGCTTCGGCATCGAGGGCACGCCCGCCCTGCTGCTCGTGCTCGCCGTCGCGTTCATGCTGCTCATGGCGGTCGTCAACCTCCGCGGCGTCGCGGAGGGCGTCGGGCTCAACGTCGTGCTCACGCTCGTCGAGCTGTCCGGCCTGCTGATGGTGATCCTCATCGGCGCCTTCGCGATCTTCGGCGGCCAGGCGGACTTCAGCCGCGTGGTCGTGTTCGAGAGCGAGAGCGGCAAGAATGTGGTGCTGGCCGTCAGCACCGCCACCTCGCTCGCGTTCTTCGCGATGGTCGGCTTCGAGGACAGCGTGAACATGGCGGAGGAGGTGCGCGAGCCGCACAAGATCTTCCCGCGCGTCATGCTCACCGGACTCGGCATCACCGCCGTCGTCTACGTGCTCATCGCCATCATCGCCGTGGCGCTCGTGCCGGTCGGCGACCTCAAGGAGAGCACCACGCCGCTCGTGACCGTCGTGCAGACCGCGGCGCCGGGCTTCCCGATCGGGCAGCTGCTGCCGTTCATCTCGCTCTTCGCGGTGGGCAACAGCGCCCTCATCAACATGATGATGGCGAGCCGGCTCATCTACGGCATGAGCAAGCAGGGCGTGCTGCCGCCTTTCCTGTCGAAGGTGCTGCCGGGCCGCCGCACGCCGTGGGCCGCCATCCTCTTCACGACGATCATCGCGCTCGGGCTCATCTCGTTCATCTCGCTCGACCCGAAGAACCCGGTCGTTCCCCTGCTCGGCGGCACGACCTCGCTGCTGCTGCTCGCCGTGTTCGCGGTCGTCAACGTCGCGGTGCTGGTGCTGCGGCGGGAGCGCGTCGACCACGACCACTTCCGCACCCCGTCGCCGCTGCCGGTGATCGGCGCGATCGTGTGCGTGTACCTGGTGCTGCCCTGGACCTCCGGCCGACCGGTCGAGCAGTACGGCATCGCCGGGGTGCTGCTCGCGATCGGGCTCGTGCTCTGGCTGGTGACGTTCCTGCACCGGCGGGCGAAGGGCTACGGCGAGGTGTCGCTCGACACCGAGGTGATCGACGAGATCGAGGACGGCACCGCCACCCGCAACTGATCTCGACGTCGCGGCATCGCCGCCGGTGCGCACGTACCCTGGAGGCATGCGCGTGCTGGCGGCGATGAGCGGGGGAGTGGACTCCGCCGTGGCGGCCGCGCGCGCCGTCGACGCCGGCCACGAGGTGGTCGGCGTGCACCTCGCGCTCTCCCGGCAACGCGGCACGCTCCGCACCGGATCGCGCGGATGCTGCACCGTCGAGGACGCGCTCGACGCGCGTCGCGCCGCGACCGCGCTCGGCATCCCCTTCTACGTCTGGGACTTCTCGGAGCGCTTCGCCGAGGATGTGATGGGCGACTTCGTGGCCGAGTACGCGGCCGGGCGCACCCCGAACCCCTGCATGCGCTGCAACGAGCGGATCAAGTTCGCCGCCGTGCTCGAGAAGGCGCTCGCGCTCGGCTTCGACGCGGTCGCGACCGGGCACTACGCGGATGTCCGCACCGGCGCCGACGGCGCGCTCGAGCTGCACCGCGCCGCCGACGCGGCGAAGGACCAGTCCTACGTGCTCGGCGTGCTCACGGCCGAGCAGCTCGAGCACGCGGTGTTCCCGCTCGGCACGACCGCCTCGAAGGACGCGGTGCGGGCGGAGGCGGCGGCACGCGGGCTCACGGTCGCCCAGAAGCCCGATTCGTACGACATCTGCTTCATCCCCGACGGCGACACCCGCGGCTGGCTCGCCGACCACCTGCCCGCCGGTGCCGAGCAGGGCGCGATCCTCGACCGGTCCGGCGCCCGCATCGGCACGCATCCGGGCGCCGCGGCGTTCACGGTCGGCCAGCGCAAGGGGCTGAGCATCGGCTACCCCGCGCCGGACGGCAGGCCGCGGTACGTGCTCGAGGTGCGGCCGGTCTCGAACGAGGTGGTCGTCGGACCGCGCGAGGCGCTCGCGGTCGCCGAGCTCGCCGGCGCGCGGGTCAGCTGGGTCGGCGCCCCGCCGGCGCACGCCGCGACCGCGTTCGCCTGCGAGGTGCAGGTGCGCGCCCACGGCGAGTCCGTGCCGGCGACCGCGCGGATGGCGGACGGCGAGCTCGTGATCCGTCCCGATGCCCCGCTCTCCGGCGTCGCACCCGGGCAGACCGCGGTGCTGTACGCCGGCACCCGCGTGCTCGGCCAGTGCACGATCGACCGCACGGTCAGCGCGGCCCCGGTCGCGGTCTGACCCCGGCGTGGCGTACACAGGGACCATGAGCGACACCGCGCCGGCCCCCGTCTTCGTCCTCGTCGACGGGGAGAACATCGACGCGACCCTCGGCGTCACCGTCCTCGGCCGCAAGCCGGAGCCGGACGACCGGCCGCGCTGGGACGCCCTGCTCCGCGCGCTCCGCGACCGGACGGGCCGGCCCACGACGGGCCTGTTCTTCCTCAACGCGTCGAGCGGCTACCTGCCGATGTCGTTCCTCCAGGCGCTGCAGGCCGGGCACTGGACGCCGGTGCCGCTGTCGGGCCGCGAGGGCGTCAAGGTCGTCGACGTCGGCATCCAGCGCACCATCGACGCGATCCTCGAGCGGCCGGGCGACGTCGTGGTCGCGAGCCACGACGGCGACTTCGCGCCGTGGATCGAGCGGCTGCTCGACGCCGGCCGCCGGGTCGCCGTGCTCGGCTTCCCCGAGCTCATGAGCCAGCGCTACCGCGAGCTGGCGCCGCGCGGGCTCGAGCTCATCGACCTCGAGTACGACGTGCCGGGGTTCCTGCGCACGCTGCCGCGCACGGTCATCGTCGATGCGGAGTCGTTCGACCCGGCGCGGTTCCTCGACCGGCCGCCGCTGACCTGATCTCCCGGCGTCCTGGGGCTCGACGCTCAGCCGGACGGCGGATGATCGGCGGATGCGCCTGGCGACGACCACCTGGGGCGACGGGCCGCGCCGCATCGGCCTCGTGCACGGCATGGCCGGCAGCGCGGAGCTCTGGACCGACTTCGCGCTGCTCGTCGCGGAGCGCCACGACGCGACCGTGACGGCTGTCGACCTCCGCGGGCACGGGCGCACCGGGCCGGCCGCGTCGTACCGGATCGCGGACTTCGCGGACGACGTGGTCGCCGCCCTGCCCGAGGGCCTCGACGTCGTCGTCGCCCACTCGCTCGGCGGACGGGTGCTGGCCGAGGCGGTCGGCCGCCTCCGGCCCGCGCACGCGGTCTACCTCGACCCTGCCTTCTCGCTGCCGTTCGCCGGCGCCGCGATCGGGCGGCTCGCGGCCGGCCGCCTCGTCCTCGGCTCGCGGGCGAGCGCCGCCGCGGCTGCCTGGCAGCTCGGACGGGTGCCCCGCGTCCGCCCGGACCTGCGGGCCCGCTACGCCCGGGCCGCCGCCTCCTGGGACCGCCGGACCGTCGCGGGCGTGCTGCCCGACCTGCTCGCGCCGTTCGCGATCGCGGCGCCGATCGTGCCGTCGTCGGTCGTGCCGTCGCGGCGGAGCATCATGGTGCGGCCCGCGCTGGCGCGGGCGCTCGCTGCCGCGGGCTGGCACGTCGAGGTGCTCCCCGGATCGGTACACGACCTGCCCGGACTCCATCCCCGGGAGACGGCCGACCTGCTCGCCGGGGTCCTCGGCGCCGTCGGAGGCCGCCGGTAGCCTGAGGCCGTGCCTCGCGGATCCCGGAAGTCAGCAGCGCCGTCCGACTCGGTCGCGGAGACCACCCCGCCGGATCTCGGACGGGCCTCCGACGAGGTCGACGCACTCCGCACCCGGCTGCAGGAGCTCCGCGACGCGTACTACGAGCGCAACGAGGTGCTCGAGAGCGACGAGGAGTACGACGCCCGGATGCACCGGCTCGAGCTGCTCGAGCGGATGTTCCCGGAGCTGCAGAGCCAGGACTCGCCGACGCAGACCGTCGGCGGGCGCGCGGACACCACGCTCTTCGCACCGGTGACGCACGCCGAGCGCATGCTCAGCCTCGACAACGTCTTCTCGCTCGAGGAGTTCCGGGAGTGGGCGGCGCGGGTCGACCGGAACTCCGGCCGGCACGTCGACTGGCTCTGCGAGCTGAAGATCGACGGGCTCGCGATCAACCTGCGCTACGAGCGCGGCGTGCTCGTCTCGGCGGCCACCCGCGGCGACGGCGTCGTCGGGGAGGACGTCACTCAGAACGTGCAGTACCTGCCCGTCATCCCGCAGCGGCTCGCGGGGGAGGGGCATCCGGACCTGGTCGAGATCCGCGGCGAGGTGTTCATCCCGACGGCCGCGTTCGAGCGGCTCAACGAGCTGCAGGAGCGCTTCCGCGAGCGGGTCGTCACCGAGACGCGCGAGCGCTGGGAGTCGCGCCGCAGCGGCGGCGGCGAGTTCGACGAGGAGAAGGCACGGCTCTCGGCGTCGCGGCGCTTCCCGTCGTTCGCGAATCCCCGCAACGCGGCGAGCGGCGGACTCCGCCAGCAGCTCGACAAGAAGGACGGCCTCGAGCGGGAGGCCGCGGAGGCGCGCTTCGCGGCGCTGACCATGTACGTGCACGGGCTCGGGGCGTGGCCCGACCCGCCCGTCGACAGCCAGAGCGGCATCTACGCCCTGCTGGAGGGCTGGGGGCTGCCGACCAGCCCGTACTTCTCGGTGCGCGACAGCGTCGACGGCGCGGCCGAGTTCATCGCCCGCTACGGCGAGCACCGGCACGCGGTCGAGCACGAGATCGACGGCGTCGTCGTCAAGGTCGACGAGCTGGCGCTGCACGACGAGCTCGGCGCCACCAGCCGCGCCCCGCGCTGGGCGATCGCCTACAAGTACCCGCCCGAGCAGGTGAACACGAAGCTGCTCGACATCGTGGTCAGCGTCGGCCGCACCGGCCGCGCCACCCCGTTCGCCGTCATGGCGCCGGCGCGCGTGGCCGGCTCGACCGTGCGCCAGGCGACCCTGCACAACCAGGACGTCGTCAAGGCGAAGGGCGTGCTCATCGGCGACACGGTGGTGCTGAGGAAGGCCGGCGACGTGATCCCCGAGGTGCTCGGACCGGTCGTCGAGCTGCGCGACGGCAGCGAGCGCGAGTTCGTGATGCCGAGGGACTGCCCGGCCTGCGGCACGCCGCTCGCGCCGGCGAAGGAGGGCGACATCGACCTCCGCTGCCCGAACGCGCGCGCCTGCCCGGCGCAGGTGCGCGGCCGGGTCGAGCACGTCGGGTCGCGCGGCGCCCTCGACATCGAGGTGCTCGGCGAGGTGGCCGCCGCGGCGCTGACGCAGCCGCTCGTGCCGTCGACCCCGCCCCTCGAGACCGAGGCCGGGCTGTTCGAGCTCACCATCGACGAGCTGCAGGGCATCGAGGTCGTCGTCCGCGACGGCGAGACCGGGATGATGAAGCAGGTCGAGCCGGAGGAGCCGGGCCGCGACATCACCATCCGCGACGGCTCGGTGATCCGCGTGAAGGTCGAGTCGCCGTTCCGCAAGATCGTCAAGCCGGCCCGCAAGGGGGAGCCGGCGGAGTACGGGCCGTCCGCGGCCGCCGAGAAGCTCGTCGCCGAGCTCGAGAAGGCGAAGACGAAGGACCTCTGGCGCATCCTGGTGTCGCTGAGCATCCGGCACGTCGGACCGGTTGCGGCCCGTGCGCTCGCCGGCTGGTTCGGGTCGCTCGCGGCCATCCGCTCGGCGTCGCGGGAGGAGCTCGCGGCCGTCGACGGCGTCGGCGGCATCATCGCCGACGCGCTGCTGGACTGGTTCGACGTGGAGTGGCATCGCGAGATCGTCGACCGCTGGGAGGCGGCGGGCGTGCAGACCGCGATCCCCGGGCACCCCGGGCCGGGCAACGCCGCCGCGGCGGACGGGCCGCTCGCGGGGCTGACGGTCGTCGCGACCGGCTCGCTCGAGGGCTTCACCCGCGAGGGGGCCCAGGAGGCGATCCTCGCCGCCGGCGGCAAGGCGGCGTCGAGCGTGAGCAAGAAGACGGACTACGTGGCCGCCGGACCCGGTGCCGGCTCGAAGCTGCAGAAGGCGGAGGACCTCGGGGTGCGGATCATCGACGCGGCCGAGTTCGCGCTGCTCGTCTCCCAGGGGCCGGCCGCGATCGCGCTGCTGGAGGCGGAGGTGCTGCCGGACGCGGAAGCAGAGGCAGAGGCGGACGCCGCGGGCCGGGATGCGGAGGACGCCGGCCCCGAGGACTAGCCGCCGCTCGGCCCGGACCGCCCGTTCCTGACCCCCGTTCGGGGGTGATCCGAGCGGTCCGGGGGACGATCCGGGTGACAACACGGGTGAATCGGGGTGGGAGCGAGCTGTCTGCCCTCGCGCGGGGGGCAGTCGTCCATTACCTTGGGGTACAGCGCCATGCCGATCCACGGGACGGGGAGGCGGGCGCTGAATACTCCGAGGGTTGGGACGCCCGGTGCTGGTCGTGGCCGCATTCGCTTTGCTGACCTCGGCGCACCTGGGTAGTGGCGTCGAGGTCTCCGTCGCGCCTGCAAACCTTCCCGGGAACGTGTCCGTCGTCGCGGACACCGTGCGCTCGACGAGTGGCGACATCCTCGCCGGGCTCACGGGGTACAGCACCGTCTCCGCCGGACCGGTGTCGGCCGGATCGGTCTCCGCCGGGTCGGTCTCCGCCGGGTCCGCCGCCGGCGCGGTGTCGCTGTCCCGCTCCGGTGCGACGGCCGGCGATCCGGTGGTCGCCCCGTCCGACACGGCGTCGTCCGGTGCAGCGTCGTCCGGTGCAGCGGGCGCCACCCGCGTGCCCGAGTCGAAGCTGACGCGGCTGACGGGAGTCGCGCTCGTGCAGCAGCTCGCCATCCGCAGCGACGCGGAGCTGCGCGGCGTGCTGAAGCGCGATCCGGCGCTCGTCGACCGGATCCTGGCACGCCCGCCGGTCGCCTCGGCGATGGCCGTGCAGTGGCGCGCGTTCGACACCGCCGAACGCGAGCGCCTCATCCGCGTGGCCCCGCAGCTCGTCGGCGCGCTCGAGGGCGTGTCGTACGCCGACCGCGACGAGGCGAACCGCCTGTACCTGTCGCAGGAGCGCGCCCGCCTCCACGACCGGCTCGACGCCGGCGTCGGGCGTGCGGTCCGGGCGGATCTCGAGCGCCGCCTCCACATGCTCGACCAGGTCGCGGAGGCCATCCAGACCGGGCCGGACGGGATGCACCGCCAGCTCGTGTCCATCGACCCGGTCGGCGAGGGGCGCGCCGCGATCGCGATCGGCGACCTCGACGAGGCCGGCTACGTGAGCTATCTCGTGCCGGGGATGTTCTACGGCGTCGACTCGCGCATCGTCCCGTGGACCGGCGTCGCCTCCGACGTCGCCATGGAGGAGCAGGCCTGGATCGACGAGCTCGGCGGCGGCGGCGGACCCGGCACGTCGGGCACCACCACGCCGACGACCACCGTGCCCGCGAGTGCGGTGACGTCGGACCCCGCGGGGGCGATGGGCTCCACGACGCTCGCCTCCACCATGCTCGCCTCCACGACCCTCGCCTCCACGACTGCGGCGGCGACGGCGTCCGCCCAGACGACCGCCGGCGCACTGCCGGCCCGGTCGCAGTCGGTCGCGGTCGTCTCGTGGATCGGGTACCACACGCCGACGCTCGTCAACGTCGCGTCGCTCGTGAACGCGCGCGAGGGCCAGCAGGCGATGACCGCCGCCCTCCGCGGACTGGATGCCGTCCGCGGTGACACGACCGGTGCCGGCGCGGTGACGAAGGCCGCCACGGCCCCGCCGTTCGTGTCGATCCTCGCCCACAGCTACGGCAGCACGGCCGCACTGCTCTCGCTGCAGGAGGACGACGTCGCCGTCGATGCGCTCGCGCTGGTCGGATCGCCGGGGAGTCCCGCCCGCACCGTGTCGCAGCTGCACGTGCACGGCGGCAACGTCTGGGTCGGGGCCGCCGACTGGGATCCGATCGCCGACAGCGGCGTCTTCGGCAGCCAGCCGACCTCGGCAGGGTACGGCGCGCACCGTCTCGAGCTCGACGGGGCGGTGGATCCCGTGACCGGACGCGCCCTCACCGGTGCCTTCTCCCACAACGACTACTTCACGCCGGGAAGCGAGTCCCTGCGGAACATGGCGCTCATCGCCATCGACCGCGCCGCCGAGGTCTCGGACCCCGCGCTCCGCGCCGAGGGCTGATCGCGCGCCACCCGGTCCGACTGCGGCCGCCCCGATCCGGTCGGAGCGGTCCGTGTCCGGACCGGGCGGACCGCTCCCGATCAGTGGGTGACGGATCCTGACGAGTCGCCGTTCGTCGACTGCTGCGCGTCCTGGCGGAAGGTGAGCGAGACGCCGGCACCCCGCATCGTGAGGTCGGATCCGGCGACGGTCGCCGAGGTGACCGCCTCCAGCGCCGCGAGGTAGCGGGACTCGAGCTCGGATCCGGCCGCGCACGCGCGCTTCGTGGTCAGCACCGGGGCGATGACGAGGGCCGAGGCCGATCCGGAGTAGGTGCCGCTGTAGGTGTTGCAGCCGCCGCTGCCCTGCAGCGCCCCGGCCGTGCGGAGGTCCAGGGTCGGCGCGGGCAGCGGGCCCGTCACGGAGCCCGTGGCGTCCGCCAGCGAGACGAGGGTCCACTCCGCCGCCGCGCCGTCGATCGTGCCCGACCCGGCAGGCCCCGCGGGGGCGGTGTCGTCCGAGCCGCTGCCGTCCGAGCCGCCGGAGTCGGATCCCGAGTCGTCGGACCCGTCCACCGGCCCGCTGGTCGCCGGCGTGTCTCCGGTGTGCACGGTCCCGGTCGCGGCGCATCCGGTCAGCGCCGTCGCGGCCACCAGCACACCGAGCGCGATCGCGAGCGCACGCCCGCGCGGCGCCCGCCGGCGCTGCGCCCGCCGGCGCTGCGCCCGCCGGACCCGCGTGCGGATCGTCTCGAGGTCGGTCATGGCACTCCCTCCCGAGTGGTCCTTCCACCCTTGCAGACGAACCGGATCCCGCAACCGTTGGGGCCCGATCGGCGACCGAGACGGGGCGAGCCCGTCGCCGCAGTCATGCCGGGGCGTCATCCGTGTCCGACGCCGCCACCGGTCCGTCGACGCCGCGGCCGATCCGCCACCGACCCGCCACCGACTCGCCACCGATCCGTCGACGCCGCAGCCGCAGCCGCAGCACCCCTCGCCGCCACCGGGCCGGACGGCATCCGCGGCCCCCGTAGACTGGCGGACGCCCCATCCTCCCCTCACGCGCGACGGAGACGCATGTCTGAGATCACGCCCGAGGTGGTCGCCCACCTCGCCGGCCTCGCCCGCATCGGCCTCGACCCGGCGGAGATCGACCGCCTGACCGGCGAGCTCGCTCACATCGTCGACGCGGTCGCCACGGTCCGCGAGGTCGCGACCGACGACGTCCCGGCCACCAGCCACCCGATCCCGCTCGCGAACGTGATGCGCGACGACGTGCCCGGCCGCACCCTGACCACCGCCCAGGCGCTCTCCGGAGCCCCGGACGCCGCCGAGGGCCGCTTCCGCGTCAGCGCGATCCTGGGGGAGGAGCAGTGAGCCGCACCGCCGACCAGCTGATCCGCGCCTCCGCCGCCGAGCTCTCCACCCTGCTGACCTCGGGCGAGGTCTCCAGCGTCGAGGTCACGCGCGCGCATCTCGACCGCATCGGCGCGGTCGACGGCGACGTCGCCGCGTTCCTCCACGTCAGCGAGCACGCGCTCGAGCAGGCGGAGGTCGTCGACGTCAAGCGCGCGGCCGGCGACCCGCTCGGGCCGCTCGCCGGTGTGCCCGTCGCGATCAAGGACGTGCTCTGCACGATCGACATGCCCTCCACCGCGGGCAGCCGCATCCTCGAGGGCTGGATCCCGCCGTACGACGCGACCACGGTCGCGCGCCTCCGCGCCGCCGACCTCATCCCGCTCGGCAAGACGAACATGGACGAGTTCGCGATGGGCTCGTCGACCGAGCACTCCGCGTACGGACCCACCCGCAACCCGTGGGACCTCACGCGCATCCCCGGCGGATCCGGCGGCGGCTCGGCCGCGGCGGTCGCGGCCTTCGAGGCGCCGCTCGCTCTCGGGTCGGACACCGGCGGCTCGATCCGCCAGCCCGCCTCCGTCACCGGCACCGTCGGCGTCAAGCCCACCTACGGCGGCGTCTCCCGCTACGGCGCGATCGCGCTGGCCTCGTCGCTCGACCAGGTCGGCCCCGTCACGCGGACCGTGCTCGACGCCGGCCTGCTGCACGACGTGATCGGCGGACACGACCCGCGCGACTCCACCTCGCTCACCGACACCTGGCCCTCTTTCGCGGAGTCCGCCCGTCGTGGCGCGACCCGCGAGATCCTCGACGGGCTGCGGATCGGCGTCGTGCGCGAGTTGGCCGGCGGCGACGGCTTCCAGGACGGCGTCGTGCAGCGCTTCCGCGAGTCCCTCGACGTCATGGCCGCGGCCGGTGCCGAGATCGTCGAGGTCGATGCGCCGAGCTTCAAGTACGCGATCGCCGCGTACTACCTGATCATGCCCGCGGAGGCATCGAGCAACCTCGCCAAGTTCGACTCGGTGCGCTTCGGCCTCCGAGTGACCCCGCCCGGCGGCGGGACCGTGGAGCAGGTCATGGCGGCGTCGCGCGAGGCCGGGTTCGGCGACGAGGTGAAGCGCCGCATCATCCTCGGCACGTACGCCCTGTCGGCCGGCTACTACGACGCCTACTACGGCAGCGCCCAGAAGGTGCGGACGCTGATCCAGCGCGACTTCGCCGCCGCCTTCGAGCGTGCGGACGTGCTGGTGTCGCCGTCGGCGCCGACCACCGCGTTCCCGCTCGGTGCGAAGCTCGACGATCCGCTGGCGATGTACCTCAACGACCTGACCACGATCCCGGCGAGCCTCGCCGGCGTGCCGGGGCTGTCTCTCCCGATCGGACTCGCGCCGGAGGACGGGCTGCCCGCGGGTATCCAGTTCCTGGCGCCGGCCCGTGCCGACGACCGCCTGTACTCGGTCGGCGCCGCGCTCGAGTCGCTGCTCGAGGAGGGCTGGGGCGGGCCCATCCTCGCGAAGGCGCCCGCCCTGGGCTGAGCCGCCGAACGCAGCGAAGCGCCCCGTCCTCCGAAGAGGGCGGGGCGCTTCGTCGTGGTGGCTGTGTCGGGCCGGGCTCAACCGGGCCGGGCCGGGCTGAACCGGGCTGGGCTGAACCGGGCTGGGCTGAACCGGGCGGGGTGAGCGACCAGTCAGTCGGATCGCTGCACGGGCCGGTCTGTGAGGCGATCGGTCGGTGGGGGCCACCGGTCCGTTCACGGCGATCACCGCATCCGGGCCGATCGGTCGGTCGGCCAGTCGGTCAGTCGGCCAGTCGGTCAGTCGGTGGGCCAGTCGGTCAGTCGGTGGGCCAGTCGGTCAGTCGGTGGGCCAGTCGGTCAGTCGGTGGGCCAGTCGGTCAGTGGGGGGCCAGTCGGTCAGTCGGTCAGTCGGCCGGCCAGTCGGTCAGTCCGTCGGTCAGTCGTGGATCATCCGGAGGGCTTCCCACGTGGTGTCGAGGGACTCGCGGGCGCCGATGCGCCAGTGGCCGCGTTCGGCGACCTCATCGAAGTCGTCGAGGTCGGCCTTGTGCACGTCGTCCTTCGAGTAGACGAGCCACAGGTGGGCGTCGTCGCGCGCCTCCTCGAGGTCGCCGAGCCGCAGCTCCAGCTCGTCGAAGCTCCGCGCGAACGCGAGGGCGACCTCCGCCTCGGAGATCTCGTCGGTGAGCTCGATCTCGTCGGGGAGCGGACGGATGGTCTCCAGCGCGTCCTCGTCGGCTCCCACGACGAAGAGGCGCTCGATGTCGGTGATGTGCAGCTTGTCGGCGACGGTCTGGACGGTCATGCCCCAACTCTGCGCCGCACCGGAGAGCGTCGCGGCGGATTCCAGCCGAGTCGCAGGTGCGGCTCAGCTCGGGTGCACCACCCCGAGCACGTCGGCGAGGAAGTCGGTGAACTGCTTCCACGACCGGCGGTCGGCGCGCTCTTCGTACGGACCCTCCGGCAGCGTGAACGCGTGCGGCGCTCCGCTGTAGACGGACGTCTGCCAGTCGAGGTCGGAGCGCGTGCGCAGCTCGTTCTCGAACGCGACGATCGCGTCGTCCGGTACGACGGGGTCGGCGCCGCCGAGGTACAGCTGGACCGGCGGGAGCGAGTCCACCTCCGCCGGCTCGTGGGCGATCAGCGAGGCGTGGAAGGCGGCGACGCCGCGCAGTCGCGGTTCCGTGCGGGCGAACTCGAGCGCGCCGTGGCCGCCGAAGCAGTACCCGGCGATCGCGATGCGGTCCGCGTCGATTCGGGGATCGGCTGCCGCAGCCTCGTACGCCGAGCGGATGCGCGCCCGCAGCAGCTCGAGATCGCCGTAGTACTTGCGGGCCTCGGCGCCCGCCGCGTCTCCGGTCGGCCGGATCGGCGTGCCGTCGGCCTCGTGCCCGTACACGTCGACCGCGAACGCCGTGTACCCGAGTCGGGCGAGCATCTGGGCGCGTGCTTTCGGATACTCGCGGAGTCCGGTCCAGTCGTGGACCAGCAGGACGGCCGGCTTCGGCCCGTCGATCGCCTCGTCGTGCGCGAGGTAGCCCTCGAGCCGCGTGCCGTCGAGCTCGTAGTCGACGAGCTCGTCAACGATCCGGGCGCCGGCCCCGGCCGTGACCGTCTCGATCAGCTGGAGGTGGGCGGGCGAGAGATCGGACGTCGCGGGGGAGCTCATGCCGCGGACTCTACGCCGGGATGGTGTCGTGTCACCCGCCTCGACCCCGCCGGTTCGCTTCCGAGCCTGCCTGCGCACCCCGAACCCGCCCGACCCCTTCCGAGCCTGCCTGCGCACCCCGAACCCGCCCGACCGCTCCGAGCCTGCCTGCACACCTCGAGCCCACCTGACCGACCCGCATGCCACACGCCCGCGTGTCCGTTCTCGGGCCGACCGGATCACGTCGGTCGCCGACACGTCGGCGACAGTGCGTGAGAGCGCCGTGACAGCACCCCGGCGCGACACTGGGGGTGATCCACCCGGATCGATGCATCGCATCGCATCGCACCGCACCGGCCCGCTCGCACCGCACTGGCCGCTCGCACCGCACCGCACCGCACACGCACACTCCGCACGCACGCACCCGCACGTGCGCCCATCACCCAGGAGCCCCCTATGCCCGCACTCGACGCCGTCGCCCTCGTGCTCCTCGGTCTGCTCGCGGGCGGCGAGGTCATCGTGCGGTTCGGCGTGCAGCCCGCGCTCTCGCGGCTCGCTGGCTCGGAGGCGATCCGTGCGCGCCAGGCGCTGATCGCGCGGCTCCGCTGGCTCGTGCCGGCGATCGCGCTTCCGGCCTTCGTGACGACCGTCCTCGCCGCGATCGTGACGACGTCGACAGGTGCCGCCGAGGTCGGAGCCGGGCCGGAACCGGACGTACCGACGCTCGTGCTCCGATGGGCGGCGGTCGGCTCGCTGGTCGTCTTCTGGATCGTCGCGGGGGTCGGGACGGTGCCGATCAACATCCGCATCACCGACTGGGACGCCGCCGCGCCGCCCGTCGACGCGGACGCGGTCGTGCGTCGCTGGGCTCGCGTCGACCTGATCCGCTGTCTGGCTGCCGTGCTCGCTTTCGTGTCCGGAGTCGCGGCCGCGGTCCTCGGGTGAGCCTTCGCCCGGCCGTGCCCGTTCCTGCGCTGGCGTGGGAGCTCGGCCCATGCCGACTGTCGCGCAATGCCCCGCCCCATGAGGCCACACCCGCTGCACGCGATGCCGCGCCCGGTGAAGGTCATGCCACTGCGCTTCACGCGATGACCCGCGCCGCGATCGGACTCCGCGCCGGCGCGGGGATCCGACGGCGCAGCGGATCCTCCGAGGCGGGCGGCACGACGAAGTAGTGCGCCCGGTCTCGTTCGACTCGCCAGCCGTTGTCGTGGATCAGCAGGTGATGGTGCCGGCAGAGCAGGATGCCGTCGGCCAGATCCGTGCGGCCTCCGCGCGACCATTCGACGAGGTGGTGCGCCTCGCACCACGACGGCGGTCGATCGCACCCCGGAAACCGGCACCCGCCGTCCCGTGCCGCGAGCCCGATCCGCTGTCGGGCCGTGAAGAGCCGCTGGTCTCGACCGACGTCGATGACCGAGCCGCGGGAGTCGAGGACGACCGGGACGGCTCCCTCGGCGCAGATGCGACGACGTGCGGTGTCGATCGACACTGCGGCTGCCTGTCCCTCGAGCCGCGCGAACCCGGCTTGCCCCGCAGCGCCGGACGTCTCCACCCGCAGATCCCGCTCCGCGACGAGCACGGTGACGCCGGCTCGCCGCGACCCGAGCACGGCACCGCGATCGGCTCGGGCGCCCACATCGAGCAGCCCCACCAGCGCGTCCAGTGCCAGCTGCTCGACGGTCCGGTGGTCGCGGAGCAGGTCCTCGTCGCGCGCCGCGGCGTCCGGATCGGAGAACCGGGGTCCGCCGCGCCGCGGCGAGGTGGCCGCATCGACGACCGACGACACGAGGGCCGCGGACTCGGGGTCGAGCAGCCCGACGATGCGGGTCATCCCGTCGCCCTGAGGGATCAGGTGCAGGTACCGGCGTTCCCGCAGCGCCCGCTCGCGGTCGGCGGCGCCCGCGGCGTCGAGCTCGTCACGCACCTCGCGGGCGCGCGCCCGCAGCTGTTCGATCGTGCGTGCGGGGACGTCCGCGATCAGCGTCGCCGCGGCGGCGCCGAGCACGGCATCCGGGACCGCGTCGTCCGCAGCGCCGAGCCCCGCGCGGATCGCCGCCGCCGCGGCTACCCCGACGCCGCGCTCCGACACGGCGGCCGCCAGCGCGGAGTCCACGGCGGAGACGGCCCCGGGGCCCGACGCCGCGCCCATCATCGAGCCCACCGAGACGAGCGACCGGGCCTCCGCCGCGGTCACCCCGGCGACCTTCTGCACGAGCGCCTCGGGCGTCCGCACCCCGAGCCGCTGAGCGAGTCCGGAGTAGCCGCGGTCGCGCGACGACCTCCGCGCGATCTCGCCGGCCACCTCGGCGGCCGCGGCATCCACCCGCTGGCGGACGCGCGCGAGCATCCGCTGGAGGTCGAGCACGGCGGTGTCCGGCAGCGCATCGAGCGCCGGGAGCCGCAGCCCGTCCGCTGCGGCGAGCAGCGGGTCCAGTGGGGGAGTCATGCCTCGATTTTCCCACGGTGTTCGAACGTATGTTCGATAAACGGCGAAGTGGTGCGAAAGCGCTCATGACCAGCCCTGTTGAGGAGGGGACGCCACCCGCCATCGCCCAACGCGAGCCGATCCCCCGCCCCCGCCCCTCGCTACCCCGACCCCCCCCCACCCCCGCGCCCCCGTCCCAACCCCCGGCGCGGCACCCCCACCCCACCGCCCCTCCTAGAATCGACGCATGGCCCGCGCGGAACTCATGGACTACGACAAGGCCCTCGAACTCTTCGAGCCGGTGCTCGGATTCGAGGTGCACGTCGAGCTGGCGACGAGGACCAAGATGTTCTCCGACGCCCCGAACCCCGCGAACAGCGAGAACGAGGGCACGGGTCCGAACACCCAGATCACGCCCGTCGACCTGGGACTCCCGGGCAGCCTCCCCGTCGTCAACGAGCAGGCCGTGCGCTACTCGATCTCGCTCGGCCTCGCGCTCGGCTGCTCGATCGCCGAGTCGAGCCGCTTCGCGCGGAAGAACTACTTCTACCCCGACCTCGCGAAGAACTACCAGATCAGCCAGTTCGACGAGCCGATCGCCTACGAGGGCGAGGTCGAGATCGAGCTGGAGGACGGCAGCGTCTTCCAGGTGCCGATCGAGCGCGCGCACATGGAGGAGGACGCCGGCAAGCTGACGCACGTCGGCGGCGCCACCGGCCGCATCCAGGGCGCCGAGTACTCGCTCGTCGACTACAACCGGGCCGGCGTGCCGCTGGTGGAGATCGTCACGAAGCCGATCTTCGGCGCGGAGGCGAAGGCGCCGGAGGTCGGCAAGGCCTATGTCGGCGCAATCCGCGACATCGTGCGAGGCCTGGGCATCTCGGAGGCGCGGATGGAGCGCGGCAACCTGCGCTGCGACGCGAACGTGTCGCTGCGTCCGCGCGGCCAGGAGAAGCTCGGCACCCGCACGGAGACGAAGAACGTGAACTCGCTCCGCAGCGTCGAGCGGGCCGTGCGCTACGAGATCCAGCGCCAGGCCGCCATCCTCGCGAAGGGCGGCAGCATCACCCAGGAGACGCGGCACTGGCACGAGGACTCCGGCACGACCTCCGCCGGACGTCCGAAGAGCGACGCGGACGACTACCGCTACTTCCCGGAGCCCGATCTCCTCCCGGTGCAGCCGCCGGCCCAGCTCATCGAGGAGCTCCGCGCCGCGCTGCCGGAGGCGCCGGCCGTGCGCCGTCGCCGCCTGAAGGGCGAGTGGGGCTTCACCGACGACGAGTTCCGCGACGTGCAGAACAGCGGACTCCTCGTCGAGGTCGCCGAGACGGTCGCCGCCGGTGCCGCCCCTGCCCAGGCGCGCAAGTGGTGGACCGGCGAGATCGCGCGCATCGCGAACGCCCGCGAGGCGGATGCCGCCACCCTCATCGCACCCGCGCACGTCGCGGAGATCGTCGCGCTCGTCGAGTCCGGCGACCTCACCGACCGCCTGGCCCGCCAGGTCGTCGAGGGCGTTGTCGACGGCGAGGGCACCCCGGCCGAGGTCGTCACCGCCCGCGGCCTCAAGGTCGTGTCGGACGACGGCGCGCTGCTCGCCGCGATCGACACCGCCCTCGCCTCGCAGCCGGACGTGCTCGAGAAGATCCGCGACGGCAAGGTGCAGGCCGCCGGCGCGATCATCGGCGCCGTCATGAAGGAGATGAAGGGCCAGGCGGATGCCGCCCGCGTCCGCGAGCTCGTGCTCGAGCGGGCGACCCAGCTCTGACGTCGCCGTGGCGGGCGGTCGGAGTGGCGAGCGTGGTCCGCGTCGGGTCACGGTGCTCGTGCTCGCCCCGGCCGCGCTGGCGTGCGCTGCGGTCTTCGTCGCCGCTGACGTCATCCACCACCGTGCCACCACCCGTCGCCTCGGCACGCACCCCGGCACGGCCGGAACGGGCGAGGCGGTCGTCGTGCTCGGGTTCCGCAACCGCGGACGGCACATCAACCTCGTGAACCGCTGGCGCGTCCGCGCGGCCCTGCGCTCGATCGAGCCGGAGCTCGGACCGAGCCTGCTCGTGCTCAGCGGCGGCGCGGCCGGCGGCGAGATCGCCGAGGCCGAGCTGATGGCCCGGGATGCCCGCGAGCTGGGCTACGGCGGGCGCCTCGAGGTGGAGGACGCGAGCCTCAGCACCGGCGAGAACGTGCGGAACGTCGTCCCGCTCATCGAGCACGTCGACCGGATCAAGATCATCTCGAACGCGCTCCATGCCGAGAAGGCGCGCGAGTACCTGCGGCGGGCGCGCCCGGACCTGGGGGAGCGGCTCGTCCGCGCGCGGGAGCACCGGCCGGGCGACCTGCTGCTGCTCGAGCCGGTGATGGCGGTGATCGGACTGCGGAACCTGCGGCGGCTGGATCGGCGGGGGGTAGCCCGTTCGCACGGACTCGTGCGGGCGGATCCGGTCGCGTCATGTGACACCGGACGACCCCGCGTTACGGGCGCGCTCGACGCGACGGGATGCCCTGCCTACCGTGGCCGCCATGACCCTCCTCGACAGCAGGAACGACAGCACTCCCGACACCGCCGCCGGCATCCCCGACGTCACCGCCGCCGAGCGCTCGGCACGGCTCGCGGGCGCCGGGCTCTCCTGGAGCGACCGCATCGCGGCCGATCCCGCCGCCGCGCAGCTGACCTACCGCACCTCGGGTGCCGGCGCCGGATCGGTCGCCAGCGTCATCCGGGCCGGCCGCCATGAGTTCGTGGTGGACGAGCCCGCCGCGCTCGCCGGCGACGACATCGCCGCGAGTCCGGTGGAGTACGCCCTCGGGGCGCTGATCTCCTGCCAGATCGTGATCTACCGCCTGTACGCGCAGGCGCTCGGCATCCGCTTCGACGACATCGAGGTGCATGCCGAGGGCGACCTGGATGCGCGGAGGCTGTTCGGCATCGACGAGTCGGTGCGGCCCGGCTTCAGCGCGGTGCGGCTCGACATCCGGCTCACCGGGCCGGATTCGGCGGAGCGCTACGAGCAGCTCAAGGCGGCGGTCGACGCGCACTGCCCCGTGCTCGACCTGTTCGCGAACCCGACCCCGGTCGAGGCGCGACTCGTCGCCTGAGCCGGAACCACGACCGGGCGGAGACGCCGGAGGGCGGTGCGGGTCTGCAGCCCCGCACCGCCCTCGGCGTCTCAGTTGCCCTTCACGTTGACGAGCTGGCGCAGCGTGTGCCGGACGACGACCAGGTCGGCGGCGTCCGCCATCACCTGGTCGATGTCCTTGTACGCCGCCGGGATCTCGTCGAGGAAGGCCTCGTCGTCGCGGAACTCGATGCCCGTCATCGCCTCGCGCAGCTCCTCGATGGTGAACCGGCGCCGCGCCGCCGACCTGGAGAACATCCTCCCCGCGCCGTGCGGGGACGACTCGAGCGCCACCGGGTTGCCGAGGCCCTCGACCACGTACGACGCGGTGCCCATCGAGCCCGGGATCAGTCCCGGCTGTCCGAGCCGCGCCGAGATGGCGCCCTTCCTCGACAGCCACACGTCCTTGCCGAAGTGCCGCTCCTGCTGCGTGAAGTTGTGGTGGCAGTTGATCCGCTCCAGCTCCTCCACCGGCTCGCCCAGGAACTCGGACAGCTGCCGGACGACGCGATCCATCATCTCCTCGCGGTTGAGGAGCGCGAACCGCTGCGCCCAGCGGAGCTCCGCGATGTAGCGGTCGAACTCGGGCGTGCCCTCGACGAGGTAGGCGAGGTCCTTGTCCGGCAGCTGGATCCACCACTCGTCCATCAGCCGCTGCGCGACCTTGATGTGGTGGCCCGCGATCCGGTTGCCGACACCGCGGCTCCCGGAGTGCAGGAACAGCCAGACCGCATCCGACTCGTCGACGCTCACCTCGATGAAGTGGTTGCCGGAGCCGAGCGTGCCGAGCTGCTCGCGCCAGTGCGCGGCGTGCGCGCCCGGGTCGAAGCCCGCCTCGGCCGCCAGCGCCTCGAGCTCCGCGATGCGCGGCGCGGCGGTGGCGACGATCTTGGCGTTCTTCCCGCCGGCCGACAGCGGTACGGCGCGCTCGATGCTCTCGCGGAGCACCGACAGCGGACGCGCCGCACCGGTGAGCGCGGTGACGTCGAACGGCGTGCGCACGGCGATCATGCCGCAGCCGATGTCGACCCCGACGGCCGCCGGCATGACCGCGCGGAGCGTGGGGATGACCGACCCGACGGTCGCGCCGAGGCCCAGGTGGGCGTCCGGCATGAGCGCCAGGTGCGGGTAGATGAACGGCATGGTCGACGCGGTGCGCGCCTGAGCCTCGGTGTTCGGCTCGAGCAGGCTCGCCCAGCTGACCAGCCGGTCGGTGATGTGCTTCATGGTCCTTTCGATTCTCTTGAAGGGATGGTGCGTGGCGGAGCCCGGGGTGCGAGCGCCGCACGACCGGACCTGCAGTTCCGGGAATCGAGCAGACGAGAACGCCCCGAGCCTCTCAGCGGGCACGGGGCGTCGAAAGTGACGGACCGCGCCTAGGAGAGGGGCCGGTTGAGGATGCGCAGCGCGCGCGACGCGTGCGGCTGCACGGTGCGCTGATACGCGGAACGCGGTTCGACGAGCGTCGACATGGCGTCCTCCTCCGGTCGGGCGTGATCGCGTGCCGGGGATCGGCACGGAAGGGCGACGCTAGCGGATGGCGTGTGGTCGTGACAAGTAGTCAGGTCGGGCTTCGACAGGCTCAGCCATCCGGAGCGGGCGGCTCCGCCATCCGGGACGGACTAGCTCAGCACGTCCTTCGAGCCGAAGCGCAGGAGCGCCGCGGCGCCGAAGATCGCGATATAGCAGGCCTGGAGGATCGCGTTCGAGGCGTACGAGTCCCAGGAGATCGGGGAGCGCAGCAGATCGCCGAAGCCGAGCCAGTAGTGGCTGAACAGGAACGGGTGGATGGCGGAGAGCTGGGGCAGGTTGTCGAGGATCTGCGAGACGGCGGCGAGCACGATCGTCGCCGCCATCGCCCCGACCGGCACGGTCGTCAGCGTCGAGATGAAGAGGCCGATTGCCGACAGCCCGAGCAGCGACAGCACGACGTAGCCGACGAGCAGCGCGCAGCGTCCGGCGAACTCGAGCGGGCCGACGCTCTGGCCCGACAGCAGCACCGCGTCGCCGACGGGGAACAGGATGGCGCCGATGATCGCCCCGACCACGACGAGCGTCGCGGCGGCGGCGACCGCGAAGACCGCGGCGCCCGCGTACTTCACGAGCAGCAGCCGCGGACGGCTCGCGGGCGCGATGAGCAGGTAGCGGAGCGTGCCGTGGCTCGCCTCGCCGGCGATCGTGTCGCCGGCCACCACGCCGACGGTCATCGGCAGGAACAGCGGGATGCTGACCACCAGCGCGGTGAACGCGACGAACAGCCCGTTCTCGGTGATCTGCGCGAGGAACGCCGGCCCGCGTCCGGACGTGCCCGCGGACGTGACCCGCACGGCCACCGCGATGAGGATCGGCACCAGCGCGAGCGCGCCGAGCATGGCGATCGTGCGGCGACGGCGGAACAGGGTCGCGAGCTCCGAGCCGAGCAGGGCGAGCGGACGGACCCGCGGCCGGGCGGCGAACGTCGAACCAGCCGAGGCCGGGTGGGCGCCTTCGACGGCGGTCGCCTCAGGCTCGGACATCGAAGCCCTCCCCGGTCAGCGCCACGAAGCGCTCCTCGAGCGTCTCGCCCTCGACCGCGATCCCGCGCACCCGCACGCCGGCCTTCACGAGCCGCGCGGTGAGGATCTCCGGCTGCGGAGCGCCCTCCGGGAGATCCGCGGTCACGGTCGCCGTCTCGTCCTCTGCGCCGTGCATGCCGTCAGCGGCATACGGCTCGAGGCCGAGAGTCACGAGCACCTTGCCGGCATCGGTGACGTCCGGCGTCCGCACGACGATGCGCGGCCGTCCGGTCGCCCGCAGGTCGTCGAGCGTGCCCTGCGCCACGAGGCGTCCGGCGCTCATCACGGCGACGTGCGAGCACAGTTGCTCGATCTCGCTGAGCAGGTGCGACGAGACGAAGACGGTCGCGCCCTCGTCGGCGAGCGAGCGGATGAGGGCGCGCACCTCGCGCGTGCCCTGCGGGTCGAGGCCGTTGGTCGGCTCGTCGAGGATGAGCAGGTCGCGCGGCGCGAGCAGGGCGTTCGCGAGCCCGAGCCGCTGCTTCATGCCGAGCGAGTAGGCGTGCGCGGCCTTGCGCGCGGCCGCAGTCAGTCCGACCCGCTCGAGCGCGGCGTCGACCCGGGCGCGGCGGGTGCGGGCGTCGGAGAGCCGGTCGGCGGCGTCGAGACGAGCGAGGTTGTCGCGGCCGCTGAGGAACGGATAGAACGCCGGACCCTCGACGAGCGCGCCGACCCGGGGGAGCACCCGTGCGGCGGCGTCGGGCATCGCGGAGCCGAGCATCCGGATCTCTCCGGCGCTCGCCGCCGCGAGCCCGAGCAGCATGCGGATGGTGGTCGTCTTGCCGGATCCGTTCGGCCCGAGGAAGCCGAAGATCGCGCCGCGTGGTACGGCCAGGGCGAGGTCGTCGACGGCGGTCTGCGCGCCGAAGCGCTTCGTGAGCCCGCCGGTCTCGATGGCGAGTTCGGACGCGCTCACGTGCCCTGCCGCTCCGTCAGCCGTGCCGCCGCGCTCAGCCGGCCGCGGCCTGCAGCGCGGACACCGGCACGGCGCCCACCAGCACGCGGCCGTCGTCGGTCAGCAGGACGGACACGAGCGAGGTCTGCACCGCGCGCCCGCCCGCGACCGCGGTGGTCAGCTGGTCGAGGAGTGCGGCGGCGTCACCGGAGCCCGAGGAACCGGAGCCCGAGGACCCGGAGCCCGGCCCCGAGGACCCGGATCCGGCCGAGAGCTTCGCGCCGGCGCTCGCGGGGAGGATCGCGATGCGGTCCCAGCCGGTGCCGACCACGGTCGGCCGGTAGGCGGCGGGCGCGGATCCGGTCGCCGAGGACGAACCCGCGGACGGACCGGCGGGCGGAGTCGACGACGAGAGGTCCTTCGTGGTGACCTTCGCGCTCGCGGGCGGCGTGAAGTCGAAGACGCTCGCCGCCGGGGCGCCGAGCGTGATGCTCGAGAAGCCGACCGTGAACGCGGCGGCCTTCTGGCCGACGGCGTGGACGACGACCTTGAGCGGCAGGCCGGTCGCGCTGTCGACGGTGAGGGTCGCCGAGTCGACGAGGGTGCCCTTCGACGTCGGGTCGAGCGTGAGCTCGTAGCCGGCGCGCCCGGCCACCCGGGCCGTGTCGTCGACCGACAGCGTCGTCGACGGCTCGAGCTCGGCGACGAGCTGCTGGGCGAGCGCGGCCGGGTCGCTCGCGGCGGCGCTCGGCGCGGCGCCGGCGGCACCCGATCCGGCGCCCGCGGGCAGCGTGGTCTTCGTCGCGGCGGCGGCCTTCGAGTCCCAGGTCCAGACCGTGGAGCCGGACCGGATCACGTCGCGCTCGGCCAGCTGGTCGACGATCTGCACGCGCTGGCGGTCCGCGCCGTCGGACCACACCTTGGCGGTGTGGCCGCCGCCGAGCAGCTCGAGCACGTCGGCGTAGGCGGAGTCGCCGGACGACCCGGCGGCGGCGCCGCTCGGCAGCTGGGGGAGCCCGAGGTCGGCGGTCTGGTCGACCGTGCCGGAGTACGCGGCGGTCTTCGCGTCGGCGATCATCGCCAGCACCTGGGCGGGCGTCTTGGCCGGCAGGTTCGGGGCGGCGGTCGCGATCGCCGGGATCGCGACGGCCCCGGCGATGACGACGGCCGGGATGGCGAGCACCGGGAGCAGTCGGACGGTGCGGTTCATGCTGATCACCTCGCTGGCGGCCGGATCGGGCCGCACGGATTGTCGAACGCAGTGCGAGCGTACGTCGGAGGCCTGCGCGGGCGCTGTACTCCGTCGGGATGAATCCGGCTGGGAGCGGGCTCGACGCCGGGGCATCCGACGGCCTCCCGGCTCAGCGCCCGCGGCCCGGCGATCGCGGCCCGGCGCTCGCGGGCCCGGCGATCGCGGGCCTGGTGCTCGTGCGGCCACGGTGGGACACTGCTCCCACCCTCCGCCTCACCGGGTTCCGGCCGGTCAGGGAGGAGTGCGGCTCATGGCGTTCCCGCGTCGCCGATCCGATCGTCCGCGAGCGCGTCCGGAACCGCTGCCGCCCTGGACCCGGTTCCGACGGATCGTCGAGGGCGTCGTCTTCGCGATCGGCGTGCCGACGGCGGTGATCGCGTTCCTCGCGCTCGGGCCGCAGGCCTGGGAGGCGACGCACCAACGCCAGGTGGCGTACGGCGACCTCCGCTGGCTGCACGCGGGCTACTCGACCGAGTTCCTGCAGTCCCGGTTCGGCGTGCCGACCCTCGCCCACGGCATCTCCGACGAGCCACGGCTGACCCAGCTGGTCTTCATGCAGCGCGAGTTCGCGGTCTCCGCCGTGATCGACGACTCCGATGCCGCGGTGGTGGTCGGCGTCTTCGCCTGCAACCCGGACTTCGAGCCCGCGCTGCTCTCGCCGGCCGGCACGCGCATCCAGCTGAACCGCGTGCCGCTGGATGCCGCGGAGACCGATCCGCGGCCGGACGGGAGCAGCATCCGCGAGCTCGGCGACCGCGTGCTGAGCTACCCGGTCGTGGATCGGAGCGGCCGCGAGCTGGTCGAGCGCGGCACGCTCTCCGGCTCGGAGGGCACGGCGCTCGCCGAGTCCTACCTGCTCGGCGTCAACAGCGCGTGCGGTGCGGACGTCGACGTGCCGGTCAGCGCCGGCGGCCGCACGGCCGCGATCGACGAGTACCGCGCGCGGGTCGCGCCGAACTTCTACGCGGAGTCCGTCGACCCGGAGCTCCGCGTCGACGGGGAGGGCTGCCTGCGCTTCGCCTCGCTGCCGGAGGATGCGCCGTGCGTGCACCCGACGCCCGCGCGGTCCGAGCTGCCGATCAACTTCGTGGCCGTGCCGCAGCCGGAGTGGTGGCAGAACCTGCCGTGATCGGACCGCCCTTCGACAGGCTCAGGGATCCGAGGGGTGCGCTCAGGGATCCGAGGGGTGCGCTTAGGGATCCGAGGGGTGCGCTCAGGGATCCGAGGGGTGCGGCCCGCACGACTCCCGGATGACGAGCTCGCCCGCGAAGGAGACGTGGCCGGGCCGGTCGGCCGGGTCGAGCAGCCGCGACACGGACGCCGTCGCCATCCGGACGATCGGCTGCCGCAGCGACGTCACGGCCGGCCAGGCGAAGTCCGCCTCCCACGACCCGTCGACGGAGGCGATCGCGACGTCGCCGGGGATGTCGAGCCGCGCGGCGTGGAGCGCGCGGAGGAGTCCGACGGCGATCTGATCGGAGGCCGCGAACACCGCGCGCGGACGCTCGCCCGCGGCCGCGAGCAGCGCGCCGACCCGCTCGCCGTCCTCGTGGGAGAACTCCGCGGCGAGCTCCGGACCGGGCTCGAGCCCCGCCTCGGCGAGGGCGTCCCGCCAGCCGAGGTGCCGGTGCTCGCCGAGCTGCCCGACGAACGCGATGGTGCGGTGCCCGTGCTCGATCAGGTGCCGCGTCACCTCGCGTCCCGCCGCGCGGAGATCGGTGCCGACCGTGCGGGTGCCGGGCACCGGCTCCGGCGCGTTGAGGTGCAGCCACGGCACGCCGACCGCGTCGAGCGCGGCGGGGTCGACGTCGCCGCCCGGCATCAGCAGCACGCCGTCGACCTGGCGGGCGGCGAGGTCGCGCAGCCGCTCGGCGACGGCGGGCTGGTCGGGGGCGTCGGCGGAGGCCATGAGCAGCGCGCAGCCGCGAGCGCGTGCGGCCTCCTCGACCGCCGCGGCGAACTCCGTGAAGAACGGGTTCGCGAAGAGCCGGGTCGCGCCGGCCGCCGCGACGAGCGCGAGCGTGCGGGCCGACCCCGATCGCAGCGCCCGCGCGGACTGATTCGGCGCGTAGCCGAGCTCCGCGATCGCGGCGCGCACCCGCGCCGCCGTCTCCGGCGCGACGGGCGCTCCGCCGGTCAGCGTGTAGGTGACGACCGGGTCGCTGACGCCCGCCAGCACGGCGACGTCGTGCCGCGTCGGCTTGCGTGCGGCGGACCCGGTCATCCGATCAGCGTCCCAGGCCGGGCCGCGTCCGCCCTGCCGGCCGGCTCAGGCGGCGCCCCGTCGCGCCGGCAGCGGCTCGCCGACGGCGACCGGGGCATCCCCGAAGTCCGGGATCTCGAGGCGCTCGCCGCCGCGGCGGGCCGACTCGAGCGCGAGCTGGCCGGGCAGCGTGTAGCGCGCGGCGACCCAGGCGTTGACGGTCGGCAGCACGCCCCGGTCGACGGCGGTCGCGAAGTCGTCGACGAGGAAGTGATGGGCCCCCTCGTGGCCGTTCGGCGCACCGGCGAGCTGCGAGGGGAGGCGCTCCGAGATCTCATCGTGCACCGGCGCGTGGCCGCTGACGAAGGCGTCGCGGAGCGCGGGGGAGACATCCGCGAGCCGCGGGTCGTCGAGGTCCATCGTCGGGCGGGTCTTCAGCAGCTCGGTGATGTCCTCGACGCCCTGCTTGTCCTGCCACACCGAGGTGACCGCGAGCTGCTCGAAGCTGCCCTCCGTGCCGAAGAAGCGGAAGCGGGACTCGCGGATGTGCGACGGGTAGCCGACGCGGCGGAACTCGTTGATGCGCATCGAGCCGCCCTCGCTGAGCTCGAACAGGGCGGTCATGTTCGAGAAGTCGTTGCCGAACATGCTGACGGACTCGTCGAAGACGCCGTCCTGCAGGTGGTCGTGCATGCCGACGCAGCTCACGCCGACCGCGTGCTGCGGGATGGCGCCCAGCACGCCGCCGATGGAGTGCGTCGGGTACCACATGGGCGGGTAGCTGGCGGTGGACTTCCACTGCTCGCCGCCGCTGTAGCGGTAGGCGTCGTAGAAGCCGAGGTCCATGTCGTGCAGGTAGTCGCCCTCGAGGTAGAAGACGCGGCCGAAGGCGCCCTCGGCGAAGCGGCGGCGGGCGTAGACCGTGGCCGGGTTGTACTGGCTCGTCTCGCCCATCATGTAGGTCAGCCCGGTCTCCTCGACGAGGCGGATGATCTCCGCGATCTCGTCGGCTGAGGTCGCCATCGGCACGGCGGAGTACACGTGCTTGCCGGCGCGGAGCGCCTGGGCGACGAGCGGGCCGTGTGTCCAGCGCTGGGTGAACACGGCGACCGCGTCGACCGCGGGGTCCGCGAGCATCGCGTCGAGGTCGGCGTGCGTGCCGGCGAGCCCGAGCTCGGCGGCGAGCGCCTCGGCCCGCCCCTCGATCACGTCGGTGACGTACACCGATGAGATGGCGGGGTGCAGCTGGAAGAGACGGGCGAAGTGCGAGGAGAACTGCCCCGCGCCGACGATGCCGAGGGTGAATGCCATGCGCACGACTTTACTCGTGTAAACCCAGCGGACGGAATAGCCGCCGGGCGCGGCGCGGGGACGTCCCGCGCGTGCCGCGAGCGGCCGCCCGCCGCGGACGGCCGCTCGGCTAGGCGCCGGCGCGGAGGCGGATGCGGCGTTCGTTCGGCTGCGTGCCGTTGCGGATCTCGATGACCCGCCGCTGCGACTCGAGGAAGTCGGTGAACGTCTTGAAGCCGACCGCCTTCTCCTTGAACGCGGGGTTGAGCCGCTGCATCTGCTGCTTGATCTCGCCGGGGAACTGCCAGTCCTCGTCGCTGTTCTTGTCGCTGACGAGCCGGAGCGCACGCACGAGCGTGTCGGTCGCCGACTGCACGTCCTTCGTCGACGGCGACTTCGGCGATCGCGTCGTCTCGACCGCGGGCGGGGTCTCGGCGGCGGGCGCCGCCTCCGCTCCGCCCTTCGCGGGCGCTGCCGCGGGCTCCTCCACCGACGGCACCGGCGCCTCGAGGTCGGGCAGGTCGTCGTAGAGCGTGAACTCGTCGCACGCGGAGATGAGCGCGGAGCTGGTGGAGCCGGAGACGCCGATGCCGATCACGACGCGGCCGAGACGGCGGGCGCGCTGGGCGAGGGCGATGTAGTCGGAGTCGCCGGCGACGAGCACCACGTGGGTCACGTCGGGCAGGCGGAACAGGTCCTCGACGATGTCGACCGAGAGCCGGATGTCGGCGCCGTTCTTGAGCCCGGACGTGACGGTGAACAGCTGCGTCAGGTCGACCGCGCGGTCGACGACGTCCTTGCGGTAGCCGGCGTTCGCCGTCACCGACCAGTCCGCGTAGGCGCGGCTGATGACGATGCTGCCGAACGAGGAGGCGTAGTCGAGGATGGCGCCGATGTCGACACGGGCATCCCAGAGCTTGCGCTCGATCTCGGTGCCGTCCTGCTTCTTCTCGAACTTGCGGGCGTCGTCGTCGCGCCAGGGCGTGTCTCGGCGGCTGCCGGTGCGCTTGCGGTGCAGCTGGTCGTAGCGCGACATCACGATGTTGTCGAAGTCGATGTAGACCGCGACTCTCGGATCGGACGAGGTGGAGGTCATGGGCCGAGCCTACCGACGTGCCGTTGCGACGGCGGGATCCCGGTGCCGGCTCACGGCGCGCTCACGAACCCGCTCGACTCCAGGAAGTCGAAGGCGACGTCGCCCGGGTCCTCGCCGCCCTCGTCGACGCGGAGGTTGAGCTCCCGCAGCGTCTCGTCGGTGAGCTTCGGCGAGATCCGGTCGAACACGCCCTTCAGGCCCG
Source organism: Schumannella sp. GW821-FHT10F01 (assembly GCF_058809295.1). Classification (NCBI taxonomy): domain Bacteria; kingdom Bacillati; phylum Actinomycetota; class Actinomycetes; order Micrococcales; family Microbacteriaceae; genus Schumannella; species Schumannella sp. GW821-FHT10F01. Next base: position 4,171 of record NZ_JBXASM010000007.1, on the reverse strand, counting down.
GATACTCCTGCAGCGTCGCCGAGTTCAGCACCGGCGCCACGTTGTAGGCCGGGAAGAAGCCGAGGTCGTCCTCGAGCACGGTGAGGCCGAGGCTCTTGATGCGGCCGTCGGTCGTGAACACCTCGCCGAAGTTGCAGGCGGCGCCCTTGTCGGTCGCGGTGTAGACGGCACCGGTGTCGTAGACCTTGATGTTGCCGTCCGGCACGCCGTCGGCCGCACCACGCTCGAGCCCGTACTTCTCCAGCATCGGCGCGAGGCCGTCGCTGCGCGAGTTGAACTCCGACTCCACGCAGATCGTGCGCTCGTCGACGGGGAGGTCGGCGAGCTGACTCAGCTTCGTGACGCCGAGCTCGTCCACCGCCTCGTCGCGGACGGCGAGGGCGTAGGTGTTGTTCATCGGCGCCGGGGGCAGCCAGGTGAGGCCGTTGCCGGCATCCTCCTCGCGCACCGCCTCGTACTGCGCCTGCTTGTCGGGGATGCCCTGCTCGTGCCCCAGGAACGTGAGCCAGGCCGTGCCCGTGTACTCCCACGTCATGTCGGCGTCGTGCTGCAGCATGAGCTGCCGTGCCGGCACGCTGCCCGGCACGTTCGTCTGGTCGTCGACCTCGAAGCCGGCCGCCTTCGCCGCGATGACGGCGATCTTGCCGAGCACGAGCTGCTCCGTGAAGTTCTTCGACGTCACGGTGATGCTCGCGCCGGCCGGCAGTCCGTCGATGCGCTGGATGGACCCGGGGGCGGCGTCCGGCGCGTAGGCGGCGGCCGACTGGAGCCCGCAGCCGGTCAGCGCGAGGAGGCCGGCGGCGGCGAGGCCGGCGGCACTGAGCGCACGGCGGCGGGTCGGACGGAGGGCGCGGGTCGCGCGGGGCATCAGATTCCCTTCGGGCGGGCGACGTGCTCGACGACGCGGCCGGCCCAGTCGACGGTGAGCGCGAGCAGGGCGACGAGCGCGGCGCCGACGAGCAGCACGGTGGTCAGGTACAGGCTCACGCCGGTCGTGATCAGCAGGCCGAGGCCGCCGCCGTTGACGAACGCGGCGAGCGTCGCGGTGCCGACGAGCAGCACGAGCGCCGTGCGCACGCCCGACAGCATCACCGGCACGGCGAGCGGCAGCTCGACGCGGAACAGCACGGCCGCGGCGCTCATGCCCATGCCGCGCCCCGCCTCGATGAGCCGCTGGTCGACGGCCTGGATGCCGAGCATCGTGTTGCGCAGCACCGGCAGCGCGGCGTAGAGCACGAGCGCGGTGATCGAGGCCCAGTAGCCCGAGCTGATGAAGACCGCGAGCAGCACGACGAGGCCGATGGCGGGCGCCGCCTGCCCGAAGTTCGCGATCGCGAGGATCGGCGGAGCGGCTCGGCGCAGCGGACCGCGGGTGAGCAGCACGCCCAGCGGGATCGCGATCACCAGCACGAGGAGCCCGGCCACGAAGGTGAGCGAGAGGTGCTGCAGCGTCGAGTTCCAGAGGGCTCCGGGCGCGAGCGTGCCGCGCTCGGTCGAGGACAGCGGCGCGAGCGCGAGGAACAGGCAGACGAGTCCGAACATCGCCGCGATGGCGACGATCTGGAGGATCAGACTGCGCCAGCCGGAGCGGGCGCCGGTCGCGGCGCGGGTCGCGACGGCGGTCATCGGGGGTCCGCCGCGGCCGGGGCGTCCGAGTCCGGGTCGACGGCCTCCGCGTCGACGGGCGCCCCGGCGCCTTCCGGCACGGGCACCGCGCCGGAGTTGGTGCCGACCGGGGCCTCCGTCGAGGCGGCGGCGGCCTCCCGGGCCTCGCGGATCGCGGCCATGACGGTCTCGACGTCGATGACGCCCTCGAAGCGGTCGCGGCGGCCGGTCACCAGGGCGGCGCCCGCGTTCGAGACGAGCATCGTGTCGAGCGCGTCGTTGAGGGTCGCGCGGCGGCCGACGACCGGCAGCTCCGGGTCGGGCGCGTCGGTCAGGACGTCGATGCGGCCGAGCTGCCGGCGCGACGGCCAGGAGATCGGACGGCCGCGGCCGTCGACCACGACGACGTGGCCGTGACCCGCCTCCTCGGCGAGACGGAGGGCCTCGCTGCCGCGGGTGCCGATTTCGACCACGACGGCCGGCTGCACGTCGACGTCGTCGACGCGGCGGAGGGTGAGCTGCTTGAGCCCGGCGCCCGAGCCGATGAAGTTCTCGACGAACTCGTTCGCGGGCTCCGGGAGGATGCGCTCCGGGGTGTCGTACTGCACGATCCGGGCGCCCTCCTCGAAGACCACGATCCAGTCGCCGAGCTTCACGGCCTCGTCGAAGTCGTGCGTGACGATGACCATCGTCTTCTGCACCTCCTCCTGGATGCGGATGAGCTCGTCCTGGAGGCGCTGGCGCGTGATCGGGTCGACGGCGCCGAACGGCTCGTCCATGAGCAGCACGGGCGGGTCGGCGGCGAGGGCGCGGGCGACCCCGACGCGCTGCTGCTGGCCGCCGGAGAGCTCGCGCGGGAAGCGGTCGCGGTAGACGGCCGGATCGAGCGACACGAGCTCGAGCAGCTCATCGACGCGGGCCGCGATGCGGTCCTTCGACCAGCCGAGCATCTTCGGCACCATGCCGACGTTCGCGGCGACGCTCATATGCGGGAACAGCCCGCCGGCCTGGATGACGTAGCCGATGCGGCGCCGCAGGTCGTCGCCGTCGATGGCGGTGACGTCCTCGTCGCCCATGACGATCCGGCCCTCGGTCGGCTCGATGAGGCGGTTGATCATCTTCAGCGTCGTGGTCTTGCCGCAGCCGGACGGGCCGACGAACATGACCACCTTGCCGGCGGGGATCTCGAGCGTGATGCCGTCGACGGCCGGCTTCCGCTGGCCGGGGTAGCGCTTCGTGACGCCCTCGAGGCGGATCGGCCGCCCGCTGACCTCGCTGACGGTGTCGGCGCGAGCTGCGGTGGTCGTGTCGCTGGTCGTGGTGTCGGCCATGTCAGGCACGGATTCCCTTCGAGGTGGTGAGCCGGCCGAGGCCGACGAGCAGGAGGTCGAGCACGAGCGCGAGGAGCACGACCCCGACGACGCCCGTGACGATCGACTCGGTGGAGCCGGCACCGCCGAGGCGGCTGAGCCCGGAGAAGATGAAGCCGCCGAGCCCGGGGCCGAGCACGTAGGCGGCGACGGCCGCGATGCCCATGACCATCTGCGCGGAGACGCGGATGCCGCCGAGGATGACCGGCCAGGCGATCGGCAGCTCGACACGGAGGAAGGTGCGTGCGCGGCTCATCCCGATGCCCCGGGCCGACTCGACGAGCGCCGGGTCGACGCCGTCGAGGCCGACGATCGCGTTGCGCAGCACCGGCAGCGCGGCGTAGAAGGTGACGACCACGATGGCGGGGGTGACCCCGAAGCCGAGCGGCGCGATCATGAGGCCGATCAGCGCGAACGCGGGGATGGTGAGGCCGATCGCGGAGACGCCGTTCGCGAGCCCGGCGAGTGCGGGTCGCCGGTAGACCAGGGCCGCGATGCCGATCGCGAGGAGCGAGGCGAGGAGCAGGCACTGCACCACGAGGCTGAGGTGCTGCCACCCGGCGAAGGCGATCTGGTCGATCCGGCTCGTCAGGTAGTCCCACATCGCGTCGCTCGCGCCGTCCGTTCCGTATCCGCTGTCCATGACTCATCGCAGCGGCACGCGGTCGGTGTTCCGGCGGACGAGGTTCGTCCCCCGGAGCGGGCGACAGCACACGACCCTAACGAGCGCCCGGGCGCCGGGCCGAACGCCGTCCGCGCGGGATACCGCACCCGTCAAGTCGCGAAGCTCACCGTAGAACCCCCGGTCAGGGGCGCGTCGAGCGGCGCCCATCCGTATCCCCTGGGAATGACTCACGGACGGGCGCCGGGCCCGCGCGGACGCTCAGTCGTCGCCCGACAGCTCCGCGAACCTCGCCCGCGCCGACTCGAGCCGGGCCAGCGCGGACCGCGCCGTCGCCTCCGACTCGTCCCGGTCGCGCGCGGTCGTGCGGCGGCGGTGCTCGAGGTCGTCCCGCCGCTCGCGCAGGTCGGCCGCACGCCGGTCGAGCTCGGCGAGCTCGGCGAGCACCGCATCGGCCTCGTCGGCGGTGGCGCGCGCCGCCGTCACCGCCAGCGCGAGATCGTCGGCGGCCTCGCGGGCCTCCCGCTCCGCCGCGTCGGCGGCGTCGGCCGCCGCCTGCCGCGCGGCCTCGCGC